>NZ_JAAHGM010000149.1:0-2366 GCF_010692625.1 Okeania sp. SIO2C2 | reverse complement strand
TAACAATTGAACAATGCTCAAAAGCTTATTCTATAAGGTTTTCATGATTCTAGGGCTGAAAAACGCTATAAACTTTGACCAATAAGGGTTTTAGCCATTTTTTTAGCTTAATTCCCAACAACTCTATGATATAAATGATTACTATTCTATAATATCATCTCCGGATAATTAGTTATAAAAAAACTTTCTCCTTCTTCTCCTGTTGTTCTTCTTCCTTCCCTCTTTTCTCCTGACTCCTGACTCCTGACTCCTGACTCCTCCGCAGTTATTTATTTATCACTGTTTAACCGGACATAATATAACAAGTATAATAAAATAGTAAATCAACCCAAATTTTGAAATGTCTGCATCTTTACCCCAAGGTTTTCCTCAACCCACTGAGACCAATGTCATCGAAGTTAAAGAGTATCCCCAATATCGCGCTGTCACCTACACACATACAGGTGATTCCCGGATGGCAACTAGAGTCGCTTTTGACCCACTGTATCAACATATCAGTAGTAATCAAATTTCCATGACAACCCCTGTGGAAGCACGTTATGTCAAGGAAGGTGAAGAAACAGAAGTATCTTTTCTCTATTCGACTCCGGATATGACTCCCCAGAAAATTGATTCTCAGGTGATGGTGAGAGATACTTCACCGATGATGGTTGTGAGTATTGGGGTACAGGGTGCTTACAGTTGGGAGAGCTACGAACAAAATTTGCAAAAGCTGAAAGAATGGTTGGTGCAGCACCCAGAATATGAAGTTGTGAGTTCGCCGAGAAGGTTGTTGTATAATTCACCAATGACACCGGAAGATTTGAAACGAAGTGAGGTGCAGATTGAAATTAGGTTGAAGTGAGACAGCAGACTCGGTTGTATATGATATCAAATCCGCTCGGGTTCGGTATAAAAAAAAATTTTCATCTTCATCCAAGAGCAAATGTTTCGCGCATTCTCCTGACTCCTGACTCCTGACTCCTGACTCCTGACTCCTGACTCCTGACTCCTGACTCCTGACTCCTGACTCCTGACTCCTGACTCCTGACTCCTAGATTAACTATCTAATTACACCGATGCTACCGGATTTGATATGAGGTAGATATATTAACGATCAAGTGCAGGCATCTTGGCCGTCACAGATGTACCTCATATCATGGCGGACATGATATTACTTCTTCCTTCTGCTATAAAATTATCAAAATAATATAGAATCCGGTTATACAGTATGTGTTTATAATTCTATACTACACTTCAATATTAAATCGGACTACCTCCCCATCTCCCCATCTCCCCATCTCCCCATCTCCCCATCTGTGCCAACTATATAATAAGTATTCAACCGGATTTGATATAATTGGGTCGCACAACCCCACCAGGAAATGGCGTTCTGGTTTTTGGAGCGAAGCTCAAATCCCCTACTTCCCCTCCTGGGAGAGGTTATATCAAATCCGTTTAATTCGGTATAAAAACATTCTTGATCTTCACCATTACCAAATCTTCATAAATTTTTTCCCTCCTGACTCCTGACTCCTGACTCCTGACTCCTACTTCAAAAGATTTTATACCGATGCTACCGGATTTGATATTAGGGGTGGGTTAACTTCTGAATTCTGAATTCTGACTTGTGACTTCGTTAATCTCCACTAATATGAATTACTAAGTCTCGGGTATGACTACGTTGACGATGTTCCCAAACATAAATTCCTTGCCAAGTACCTAATACTAATCTGCCATTATTAATCGGAATTTGTTCTGAAGTATGGGTTAAAACACTGCGAATATGAGCAGGCATATCATCAGGACCTTCAGCACTATGAATATAATGATAACCTTCTGGTACTAATTTTGAGATAAAGTTTTCTAGGTCAACTAATACATCTGGGTCGGCATTTTCTTGAATTATTAAACTAGCGGAAGTATGGCGTAAAAATAGATTGCATAAACCTGTTTTTACCCCTGACTTGACTACAGCTTCCTGCACTTTAGAAGTAATTCTGGATAAAGATTTACCAGAAGTATTAATTTGGAGTAATTGTTGATAGTGAGTCATGTTATTGTTACTTAGCAGTATCTTGATTAAAGTTGATATTTGTTGCCCTATGATTACTCTTGACTAATCATTAAATGGTGAATCACAGGAATTTCAATAGTAGGGTCATTTGCAGTGATTTTATCCAAATCTTTCCCTTGCTCTTTTAACCAGGTTATAAATTTATTTATATATGGAATACTCCATTTAGTTAAAATTAGTATACCCAAGATTTTGAGGACTCTAATTCCTATAACTAGCAAGTAATTAAAGGAAATATTTTTAATCAAATAAGTTTGGTATTCGATTAAATTTTTTCCTTGATAAATAAGCCATCCATTAATTCCTGCCA
>NZ_JAAHGM010000148.1:0-2387 GCF_010692625.1 Okeania sp. SIO2C2 | reverse complement strand
TTGTGCCTTACTACCACCATTCTTCACAAAGTTGACAACTCGTTCCCGTAAATCTATGCTGTAAGCCATAATCCAAAAAGTTAATTCTTCCCCCTATTCTACTGCTGGTTCTTATTTGTAACTACTATAAATCTGGCACTGCTTCTTTGACTGCCGTTGTAGTTTTTTGGACGATACCACAGTCATGCCAAGCTCCTGTAGCTTCAATATCTTTATCATCAGGAATGCCAAACAACAGGATCGCGGGAATTCCTAAATCATATACTTCTTTAGCTTCCTCAACTATTTTGTCTATTGATAGTTGATAAACCCCAGGCATTGATTTCACTTATTTGGATACATTTTCTCCTGGTACAGCAAAAAGAGGATAGATCAGATCGTTAGTATTAACTATATTTTCTCGTACCATACGACGTAGCTGGGGATGGTTACGAAGACGATGAGGGCGATGTACTGGAAACATATTCTTTTCTAATTAGAACTATGTTATTGACTAAGAAAAAGTTTATGGTATCTCGATCTAAAAATTAATACTCAAATAACAATTCTTTATATTTAGTATGGCCAATTGATCGTAATCACATCACTAATTAATAAAATTTGATACAATTAAAAACTTTTGACAAACCACTTTCCCAATGCTCAAAAAAACAAAAACTATAAAACAAAATGTTAAATATCACCAAAATTAAAATTTAGTACTAAAATGCAGCAAAAGTTAAAATTTTTGCTACTAAAATTACTTAGGAGTTAATATTATGAATGAATCGGCACCTGTGCCAATAGGAATTGTAGGTGCTTCCGGCTATGGCGGGGTGCAACTTGTCAAGCTGCTTGAGGATCATCCAAAGGCTGAGGTTGTGTACTTGGGGGGTGACAGCAGTGCGGGGAAACCTTTTTCTTCAATCTACCCTCACTTGGAGCATTGTGTAGATTTAATTGTAGAGCCAATAGATTTGGACAAGATAGCCAGTAAATGTCAGGTAGTTTTCCTTTCTCTTCCCAATGGTTTAGCTTGGAAGATGGCACCAACTCTTTTGGAAAAGGGATGTAAAGTATTGGACTTATCCGCTGACTATCGATTTTCTAATTTAGAGACTTATCAATCTTGGTATGGTGGAGAACGCACAGATAAACAAATAGTTGCAACTGCTGTCTACGGTTTACCAGAATTGTATCGCGATCGCATTGCCAATGCTCAACTTATAGGTTGCCCTGGTTGCTATGTCACGGCTAGTCTTTTAGCACTTTCCCCACTATTTAAACAGGGTTTGATAGTACCGGAAACTGCAATTATTGATGCGAAGTCAGGGACTTCTGGAGGTGGTCGCAAAGCAGCTATTAATATGTTACTAGCTGAGGCGGATAATTCTATTGGTGCTTATGGAGTAGCTAGTCATCGACATACTCCAGAGATTGAAAAAATTTGTGGTAATTTGGCTGGTTATGATGTGAAGGTGCAATTTACTCCTCATCTGATGCCAATGGTGCGGGGAATATTAGCTACAGTTTATGGTACTCTGCGAGACCCTGGGTTAGTGCGAGAAGATTTGCTGACTATTTATAATGCTTTTTATCGTAATTGCCCTTGGGTGAAAGTATTGCCTAGTGGTACTTATCCTCAAACTAAATGGGCTTGTGGCACTAATCTCTGTTATCTTGGTATTGAGGTGGATCACCGTACTGATAGAGTGATTATTATGTCAGCTATTGATAATTTGATTAAAGGTCAAGCTGGTCAGGGTGTTCAGTGTATGAATTTGATGATGGGTTGGGAAGAAACCCTGGGATTACCCCAGTTGAGTTTTTATCCCTAATAGTATAGCATTACGCACTAGGGAATAGGGAACAGGGAACAGGAAATAGCAAACTGTCAAAGGGTTTTAGGATTGAAAAATGTCCTAACCAGTTCTTGTAGTTCTATATATATAGATTTGTTTTCTGTTGCTTGCTAAAGCTGAAAAACATGGACTATCCAAGACTTATATCTACAAAATGTCTATGTTTTTACGTCATTAACTAGCTATAGCGCACTTCAGCATTTTCCTTACCGGAATGCTTTGCAAACAGCGCTTCAGCTTTTTAACCTTGGATTAAATCCCGGCAACTAATGCGCAGGATAGTTGAGTCGGGGTTGAAATCCCCGACGAGGGTGTCAAAAAAAGTCAATCATGCTGAGTGCTGACCGCTGAGTGCTGACTGCTATTTAACTGATGGGGAGTTTGAGGGGCTATAAGTCCCGCGCTCTATCTGAAAGATGAGCGTCGGGATACATGGACCCCTCAAGCCGATTTTTTCCGGGATTGACCGGAAAAATCTGCAACAGTATAGATATAGAGCTATAGAGTAATCATTCTGTGTTAGAATTTTTGTATGACTCTAACCAT
>NZ_JAAHGM010000147.1:0-2402 GCF_010692625.1 Okeania sp. SIO2C2 | reverse complement strand
TCCAAAAAGTTGTCAAACAATCAGAAGATGGATTGATGAGATTTGAGGATATTTTGATCACCGGACAACCCAAGGAACAGTAGAAGGAATTAATCAAAAAATCAAGTTAATTAAAAGGAGAGGTTATGGGTTAACTAACTTTGACAACTTTAGAAAAAGAACTTTACAGTCGTTGGCATTTTTGCTAGTAATTTTTCATATTTAGTCTAGAAGAGCCTTATTTATTACTAATTGCTGTTTGCGTAGTATTCCGTAGGAAATGCTTACATAATTTTTGCCTCAATCATAGTTAATAGAGTTGGAATTGAAGAAGGAGACAGGAGACAGGAGACAGGAGACAGGAGGAAAATTACATGGGGATTCGCTCCCCCAAGTAATTTTGAACACTCCAGTTGACGGTGGGGTATTAAACCCACAAATAAAATGATAAAAATCTTGGAGCCAAATTATGTTTAACAAAAGATGGAAAAAAAATCAGATTTTATTCTTTCTATTCATATTAGTCTGCATCAGTAGTATCACGTTAAATATTCTTCTACAAAAACAACCAGCATTTGCTCTGCAAGAATCAGAGTGGGATACATTATTAGAAAATCGGGCTGTCAAAGAAGTTGTGAATAGAATCGAACAAACTTGGGAAAAAGCTTATGAAAATTATTTTGGTGTTAATCTCTCAGGCTTTACATTAACTGCTGAAACTATCGCTAAACAACTTGATTTATGGAAAATTCAAACTGATAAAAACCCTGGAGTTGTTTGGGTATGGCCAAGAAAAAAAACCATACAGTTAGTATTAATTACTCCCAATCAAATACCAGTTATATACAGTGTTACTGATCTAGAGCAAAAGACTGTATTAAATACAGCAAAAATATTGGCTGGGGAAATCACAGATCCCAGAGGACGTCACAGCAATTCATATCTAAAACCTGCTCAACAAATTTATCAGTGGATAGTAGCTCCTATCGAGCCAGAATTAGAAAAGCAAAAAGTAGATACAATTCTTTTTTGTCTAGGACCAGGTTTACGCAGTTTAGCATTATCAGCACTACATGATGGAGAAAAATTTCTCATAGAAAAGTATAGTATTGCTTTAATTCCCGCCTTTAATATGATCGAAACTGAGTATAATCCAAACAAAAATATGCAAGTATTAGGAATGGGGGCATCAGAATTTATCGACCATAAACCTTTACCAGCGGTACCAATAGAATTAAAACAAATTACACAAGAATTTTTCCCAGGCAAAGGGTTGATCAACGAGACTTTTACAGTTAAAAATTTACAATACCAACGACAAAAACATAAATTTGGCATAGTTCATTTAGCTACCCATGCTGAGTTTAGATCGGGCAAACCCAGTAATTCTTATATTCAGTTTTGGAATCAAGAAAAGCTAAACTTAGACGATATTAGAAATTTGAAATGGCATCAACCAAAAGTAGAATTGTTGGTATTAAGTGCTTGTCAAACTGCAGTGGGAGATCGACAAGCAGAATTAGGTTTTGCTGGTTTAGCTGTGCAAGCTGGAGTTAAATCTGCACTGGCAAGTCTTTGGTATGTTAGTGATGTGGGAACTTTGGCATTAATGAATGAATTTTATCAACATTTTCAAAAAAATCCACTGAAAGCAGAAGCTCTCAGACAAGCACAAATAGCAATGTTAAACGGGAAAGTAAACTTGAAAAAAGATGAGTTACACGGTTCTGGTAGTAGCGTAAAATTGCCACAAGAATTAGCAGAATATGGAAATGAAAATTTATCTCATCCTTATTATTGGGCTGCTTTTACTATTATTGGCAATCCTTGGTAATTTAGTAACTTTTTATCAAAAAAAGTCATACCTAATGGGACTTACAGAACTTTTAAGCCCAAATATAGCCCAAACTCTCTTTGTGAGAGGCAAATACGTCACGGTTATTAGTTAACCAATCAAAAAAACGGAAAGACATATCTCAAAAATCTCGGATTATCTACTTTTTCGCCTTGAGAGTCAGTATAGAAATGATTTAAACCTAAGTCTATTCCTAATTGTTTTCCTTTGAGAGATTTACTTTCTACTCTGGTATAGTCTATTAAGAATTGAGCATAATAACCATCATACCTTCTGACAACTCTGACTCGTTTAATTTGGTTAAGTTGATAGAAATAAAGGTTTCGACTACCCCAAAGTTTAAAAGTACCTGCTGCAAAACCATCTGTGAAAGTTAGATAGCGTCTATCTTTTGATAATTTCCATCCATTGGTTTTGTATTCTACTGATGCTCTATTGAGGTGCTTTTTGTCGGGTAAGAAAGGACACGTCACCGCGCCTTTCTCCCCTAAGAACCGGACTTGACAGTTTCCCATCATCCGGCTCAAGCCTCCATGCAACTCAGAAGGTTTTTCCACTGTGAAGGTGT
>NZ_JAAHGM010000146.1:0-2412 GCF_010692625.1 Okeania sp. SIO2C2 | reverse complement strand
TGCTTTTTGTCGGGTAAGAAAGGACACGTCACCGCGCCTTTCTCCCCTAAGAACCGGACTTGACAGTTTCCCATCATCCGGCTCAAGCCTCCATGCAACTCAGAAGGTTTTTCCACTGTGAAGGTGTCTATGACAGGCTTTGTGTAGATGAATGAGGTTGTCAATATCATCCGTCCCGCCATCTTTGACTGATACCCTATGGTGCGTATGCCATTCTTCTCCATTGAACAGGTGTTCCCCACAAACGGGACAGTGCCATTGCTGGTTTTCTGCTACCTTATACAGTTTTGACCCTTTTTCAAATCTGGTCTTGCCGTATTTAGTTCTCCGTTTTTCCCAGTATTCATTAAGTGCGGGGTTGTCGGGTGATGAATTGCCACTAACTTTGACGTGTCTGGTTATTGGTATTGTTGCCATCCTCAGTAAGCTGAGTGTCTTAATCTTTCCAGTTCTGTCTTTGGTTGTAACTTTGAATACCCAGTGGTCGTTCCCGACTCTACCGAAGTATTTGTTTTTCACCCATTTTTTACCCTTGTTGGGGTGTCTTTTCTTCGCCCATCGACCTAGTGCTAGCACCATTTCATGGTCAAAGTATGCAAACACCTCTTTACTTACACCATGCTTATAGTAGTTAGCCCATCCTCTCAGGATTGGGTTGAGGTAGTTGATAACTGCTTCAGGTTTGGCCGAGCAGTTATTTCTGAGCCATTCCTTGATTTCTCTTAGTTTAGCTAGAACTTTTTCCTTTTGAGGCTTAACCAAACATTTGCCTTTATAACTTCGGATGTTGAACCCAAGGAAGTTAAAGCCTTCCTTCACATTTGTGACCTTAGTCTTTTCCACGTTAAGCTCTAGTCCTCTTTCACTGAGCCACTGTTTGATAATGGGCTGTATGGCTTCGATATCCTCTTTAGTGGTTGCCGTAATGATGAAGTCATCGGCATATCGGATTAGGCTATATTTCGGGAATTGTATTTCCCTGGTACGTTTTCTTCCTTTCTCTGTAGACTCATAGGTTCTACTACTTTTATATTGAGACAGTAGTTCTTCTAACCCATTTAGAGCTATATTCGCCAGTAATGGCGAAACAATTCCCCCTTGAGGAGTACCTTGATTGGTGCTGTGGAATATCTCTGCCTCTACATATCCTGCTTTTAGCCACTGTTTGATTAACTCTCTGCCGGGGACTTTCCCTATCGCTTTGAGGATGTACTCGTGGCTAATGTTATCGAATGCCCCCTTAATGTCGGCATCAAGTACCCATTCATCCTTGCCATGTCCATTAAGGCGATACCACAATTGTTCTATAGCATCGTGGCAATTTCTTCCCGGGCGAAAGCCAAAACTGTTTGACTCAAAACGAGCCTCCCAAGTAGGCTCTAGAGCATTCTTGACTACTGCCTGCATTACTCGGTCTTTGATTGTTGGAATACCCAATGGCCTTTGTTTTCCATTTGCTTTAGGAATGTGAACCCTCTTAGTTGGGCGAACTTTCCACGGAGTATTCTTTTTCTGTGCTTCATTGACCAAGGCTACCCTAGCTTCGGGGTTTAATACTTTCTGGTTATCTATACCCGCCGTTTTCTTCCCCCGATTTTCTAAGGAAACCTTTCTTACCGACAGCAGCAGGTTGGAGTAGCTGCGTAACATCAACTTCATCAGGCTACGCACCTTATTCCATTGACGGTTCTGAGTGGCGCGGTAAATCCTCTGTCTTAGGTTTCTCACCCGCTTTTTAACGAGGTTCCACTTGATGGAACCCCAGTCTTTTAACGGTTCTTTCGTTCCGATGTCATTTCTGACTCTATCTTGCACGTTAGTTCGATTCCCTTACGTTGGTTTATCGCTGAAGACCCACTGGAAGTCTGCCATCTTTCGATGTGGAGCAAATTTTGAACTCTTATCCCCTGTATTACCCAAGGGCATTCGCTTTTTCCAGTATCCTTTACCCTCTAGATGATTCATCCTTCCTTACGGTTGGCTTACTCTGAGTCTCGAACGCTACAGAGAATCTATAGGGCTTACTGTAGTTTCAAGTTTTTGAGATTCGTTTGGGGAGAATTCTGTCTATGCCCCGGTAGGGTTTTGTTCTATCATTAAAGAGAAAATTCCAGCTCTTTAACCACCTACTTGCCTTTTGGCTAGTGTGTATCAGCCTTATTTCACACTTTTTTCCTGACGAGGCTTTAATGACAATTCACTTTCGTTAATCCTTCCAAACTTCCCCTTGCTCTTGCCTAAATTAGGCTTTTAGGCTTGAATACTTTCATGGCCTGCATTCCATTGAGTTCATTACTTACTATCAATGTGACCGGAGTCATAGACTCTTTTATGTGGGGATAGTGGGACAGAATCCACTAACAGAGACTGCTCTGTACTCATTTAACTTAACTTTCTACATCGCACAAATTT
>NZ_JAAHGM010000145.1:0-2484 GCF_010692625.1 Okeania sp. SIO2C2 | reverse complement strand
GTCAGCACTTCATTTAAACCACGGGCGACTTTGAGATAACCAGCGATCGCTCCCCAAATTGCTCCGAGAAGAAAACCTCCTGTCAATGCTAGGGGTAAATGTATCCATATTGGTAAGTTAGGCAAATATAGTCCGACGACAACACTACCTAAAGCACCCATATAAATTTGCCCTTCCCCACCGAGATTAAATAAACCTGCTCGTAATGCTATTAATATTCCTAAACTTGCTAGTAATAGTGGGGTGGTTTTGCTGAGGGTGTCGCTGAAACCAAAGTAGGTTGTGAGAGATTCTTGGAATAGGGCGGTATAGGCAGTTACAGGGTTGGTTTTTGCTAGGAGCATTAGAGCTGCTCCTGTTAATAAGGCGGCGAATACTGCGAATATTGGGAGTAGAATTGACTTGAGAATTTTCTGCTTCATTTTGTAGTAGATCGTAGGTTGGGTTAAGCGACAGCGCAACCCAACAGAAAGCTTATCGACTTCCTGTACCATTAAGACTGCACCACCACTGTTGATTTTTGTTGGGTTTCCTCCGTCAACCCAACCTACACAATACTATAAACCGTAGGTTGGGTTAAGCGACAGCGCAACCCAACAGAAAACTTATCGACTTCCTGTACCATTATGGCTGTATCACCAGTGTTTATTTTTGTTGGGTTTCCTCCGTCAACCCAACCTACACAATACTGAAACGCTTATATATTACAGTCTACAAGTCTGTGCCAGAGAGAAGAACACAAAACCAACAAATCTATATCACCCCCCAATCGATACCCACCTGCGACAGGAAGGTGTCCTAAGTAATGCGTATCTGTACTAAAAGTTAGGTCGGCATAACTCACCCACTCTTCCTCCTCTCCTTCCCCTTCAAGCCATCCCACTTGTTTTGCAAATGCTACCCATACTTCTCTATTATACTTTTTCATACCATCCAACTTCTGATAAATTTTCTTTTGCACAGAAAAGCCAAACTTACCATCACTATATTTTACCCAAAGTTGGTCTATTATGCGGAGGTCTTGGCAAGGAAATTTCTCTATATCTTCCAGCCTTAGCCAAGCTCTCTCCTCTCGCCCTGCAACTTGTAACATAACTAAGTAAGTTTCATAATCCGCCTCTTTCCACTTTTTAGCAGCTAGGAACTCACGCAATTTCAAATATTTAGAAGGTAAACTTTGTTGTGGTGAAACTTCTAGGAGTTTTTTAATCGAACTATTTTCAAAAATATACTTTTTGTCAGATTTTTGCTCCTTATCCAATATCATTTCAGAGCAAAGTAATTGTTGAATTTTAGGGTAATTTTTAAGCCAATAATTGGCATTTCCTGTTTCTTGATTATTGGCTATGGATTCAGTACCAAGTATGATGGAATTATTTGATGAAATAGATTTATCGACAGCATCTTTTTCTAACTTAGCAAGTAGTTGATGATTATTCTTTAGTTCCAAAAGAAGACGGGGATATCTGAGGGTAATAGCAGTAAACTTACCTATTTGTTCTGTGGTTATTGTTTCTGTTTCAGCAAAAGTAACTCCAATAGAATAATAGGCAATATAAATCCTGAGTCTCAGTACATTAATATATTGTTTTAAACGACGGGGATTATAATCAAAAAAAGGAGCAACCATCTCTATAACTTGAGCAAGGCTTTCTGAATCTAAATCTTTTTCAATAATTGGGAAAATAGGTAAATCTGGAGATGAAGTCTCAGTCTCTTGAGATTCTGAGTTTTGTTCTGAAATAGAAGACTCTTCTGACTCTATTTTTTCTGCTTCTTTTTCTGTTGGTGAAAATATTCTGTCTTTAAATTTTTCTATCCATTCTTTTGGATCATTAAATATTGAGGTGAAATTAAATACCTCAGCAATTAAATTATGATAAATCCCAAAAAAACGTTTTTTTTGTTGTTCTGGAGAAGTTTTTATTTCTGAGATTTTTTGAACAACACTATCTAATGTCTTTTGAGAAGGTACAGGAATAGGGAATGATAATTGCACAAACTTTTCCAGAAAACTAAAACCATAATCAACCTTTTTGCTCAACTTCTGACTTTCATTTTCTTCTGCTTGATTTTCCGCGATCGCTGAAGCTAGAAAAGGAATAACATTTCTTTGTTTAAAACTTATTGCTGCTGCTATCTTTTCCCTATCCATACCCAAAATAAAAATTATCTTTTGGTCATTAGAAATCATCATATTTAGAGCTTGCAATAAATCAGCAGATTTACCCAACTCACAACGGTCAAGGTCATCAATAAAAACATAAATCTTTTCATTTTTACCCACATAAGCATTAACAATTTTAGAAAAATCCTCGTGAAACTTTTCTACAAAAGCCACTTGTTTCTTATAATCAGGAGACTCAAGATATTGAATCAAATCCATTTTCGGGTCGCCAATTAAATCCTTTAATATTGCCAGAAGTTTTCCTATTCCAGCAAGTGAAGCACCAGCACCTCCCAATGTTAACCAGATAGTTAAAA
>NZ_JAAHGM010000144.1:0-2533 GCF_010692625.1 Okeania sp. SIO2C2 | reverse complement strand
GTTAAACTAAGCAGACCCATTTCCGGTTGTCCTTTATAGGGTTTGCTCGTCTTCAGAACCGGACGTGAGACTTTCACCTCATCACGGCTCCTCTCCTAAACGTCCCTTTTCATGGGTACATCCTTAAAATTCCACCTTAGACCCAATGAGTCCTTAATGGTTAACTGCTTTTAAGTCTTTGGCAGTCTTATCGTCGTGGCAATGTCGGTGCAACAATTGTTTGTTTTTATAGGTGTTGTCACCACCTTCAGACTTAGGAACGATGTGGTCAACCTCGATTAAATCCGTTGGTCTGAAGGTTAATCCACAAGCTGCGCATTTATTCTTTTGCTGTTTTAACAACGTTGTGACTTCCTTCCTTACGCCTGGATGTTTGCCGATTCTACTGCCCCAATAAGTCCAGTCGCCGTCATAGGGTGATTTATTACCACTAACTTTGATGTGCCGTACAATAGGTACATCTGAGTGTCGGTTTAGTATATATTCCCCTTTATTCAGAGTCCAATTTCTGGTTCCAATGGAGGGAAAATACTTTTCTTTTACCCAGGTGGCTGACTTATTTGGATGCCTCCTACTTGCCCATCTCCATAGTCTTTTCCATAAGAGATTATCAATTTTGTTGAATACTTCCTTACTGACTTGAGTTGAGTGGTAGTTAGCCCATCCTCTAATTACCGGATTTAGTTTGGCTATTAATGCCTCAATTGGTGCAGTTTTATTTGTGTTACATATTTCTGCTAATTTTCGGTAGTGAGTTTTGATACTCTTTGAAGATGGTTTAATCAGCGTTTTATATCCTTTTTCGGTTGACTTGGTTTTGTATTGCCTAATTGTAAATCCTAAGAAGTCAAATCCAGGTTTGTTTCCTTCATATACTTCTAAAGTATGGGCAATTCTGGTTTTTTCTGGTTTTAGTTCTAATCCTACCTGGTTTAACCATTCCTGAATCACGGTTTTAGCTTGCAACACTACTTTGATGTCTTCATGTAGGATTACAAAGTCATCAGCATAGCGTATCAGACTGAGACTTCTTATTTTATCTCGTTGGCCTATTTGCCTGCCCCTGCTATCTTTCATATCAAGGGTTTTGGCGAATGCCGTAAGTCTTTCTTCCATACCGTGTAAGGCGATGTTTGCTAGTAGAGGTGATATTACCCCTCCCTGTGGTGTACCTTCCACAGATTCTAGGAATTGATTATTGTCAAACACTCCAGATTTTAACCATTGTTTGATTAATCTCCTATAGGGAGTTTTCCCAATTTTTCCTAGTAGTGCATCATGGTTAATTCGGTCAAAACATTTGGATATGTCAGCATCAAGCACATATTTAGGTTTACGCTTGATACTATCAAATATGGCTACAATAGCATCATGTGTTGACCGCCCTGGTCTAAAACCATAGCTATTAGGTTCAAAGCGTGCTTCCCACTCTGGTTCCATACCTAACTTCACCAGGGCTTGTAACGCGCGGTCGTACATCGTAGGGATGCCTAATGGACGTTTTTCATCTTTACCTGGTTTTGGTATACGGACTCTGCGGGTTGGGCTCGCTTTAAGGTGGCGTGATGCGAGTAGGTTCACCAAGTTGAATCGTTGCATCGGAGATAGATTTTTAACACCATCTATTCCAGCAGTTCTTCGTCCTTGGTTATCCTGTGTCACGCGCCTAACAGCTAGCAACCTAGCGTAATAACTTTTGGTCAGAAGTTTTTGGTATCTGTGCATCTTGCGGAGTTCGCCACGGCTGGATGCTCTGTAAATCAATTTTTGCAATTTGAACACAGATTTCTCCACTTGTTTCCAATTTATATCCTTCCATTGCAGGTTAGGATTGATTGAAGCTTGTGAAGGTATATGCTCTGTATCCAGTGCTACGCTTAAAAATGGCTTAGGTGACCCTAACTTTCTTTTTAGTGTCTGAGCTTTATTCATTACTAATCATTGCTTTACATTACGTCTAACAGTGGGTACGTCAGCATTCTCTGCTTTTTACCCAATCCTACTCTCCCTTTGACCTACGACTGAGTGCGTAGATTGACCTTGAATGGCTTCCTAAGTTCTCGACCTATATTCTTAGGTGTCAAAGAGAGGTTTCCTCGTTCCCTTATGTCTTTATTACGACTGATTTAGTGAGGTAAAATCTCCCGGAGGGTGCGGTATGGTTGTTGATACAGACTGCTACATATCTGTGTCCATTGCCCCTCTGACTTTCGTCCTACATCCCATAGCTACCTTTGAGATGGTCACGCTTCACGAGAGTTTAATCACCTTTCTGTGCGTCCACTTGTCAGTCTTTTGCTAGAAGTCTCACTTATTTGGTAGTTAAAGCTTTGACCCCATTTAGGCCAGCTTCAGGGATTGATGTTCAGTCTCTACCCTGTTACCTACGCTGTCAACCCAACAACAAGGCGGTAGGAATTTCACCTACAAGGTCATAAGAGTTTTCTCAGGTCGAAGTTTTTACTTTCATGTATGACCTGGAAGGCTTGTTACATCTGCTTTTGGGCAGTCTTTGCTAGCCAACGAGTCGCAC
>NZ_JAAHGM010000143.1:0-2853 GCF_010692625.1 Okeania sp. SIO2C2 | reverse complement strand
TATAATCTGACTTTGACAACTCGTAACATATTAGAGTTAATTGAATTAGCTATAAACTATAGTAGCGCAATAGTATATTGATTTAAACCACAAATCCATTTGTCAATTTTCGGGGCATTGAATCCCTGAATTGACCCGCCTATCCCATACGACGCTCACCTATCGGTAGAGCGCGGGGCTTCTCGGCGGAATAGCTAAAAATTCTAATGAATAAGTCTTATTACCCTAATGAACTTTGATTCCCAGTATCTGTGTTAATACTGCTAATTATTTAGAGAAGTAGCAAATTTTCTTATATTTAAGAAGATTTATAAAGTAACTTCGTTGGCAAAGCTAGCCCAACGAATAAATTCAAAAGGCCCAGCAATTGCTCCCCAGATATGCTCATCAGTTTCAGGGTTGCGACCTCGGTCATGGCTAATAAATTTATGTTCATCTATCTCAAAATGGCTATCTAAGTAGGTAGTTTGGCCTTTGCGGACTACAGTACAAGCTTTTCCTGGTTCTACCTCACCTTTAAAGCTATGACCTGTCCACTTTGTAATAAAGTTACAGCCAGGTAGTTTCTTTATTTGTTCAGTTTTGAATGCTTGTAAGCGTTGAGGATCGCGAGAAGCTCCGTAAAATGCTTCTTCTTGATCTATGGCGTAGTTTTCAATATCGATATGGTCTGCTGCAGGGACTAATTTTAGTATTCGGACTCGGTAGGGTTGATTGAGGGTAATGTCGTAAGCTTGCTCTAAATAGAGGCTGAGTCCATTTAAGAGTTCATAGGGAAGTGGACGCATACAAACGCGAATGTGGGCAAAGAGGGGAGGGTTTTCAAAGGCTTGTTGTTGGTTACTAAAGTCGGCTGCTAACCAACGTGCCAAGGTAAGAATGTCTGTTGAGTTAGTCATTTTGATTGAGTGTAAATTCAGAATTAGAGTTCAAAAGAAAATCTTAATAGTTTAAGTATTGTGTTATGTATTTTGTCATTAGGGAACTTTAGAAAAAAATCAACGTCCTTAAATTTATTTATTTTTTTTAGTTTAGATATTGAAATGTTTCTTGAATCGTTTCTTTTACATAATATTAAAGTGCACAGTATCTCATGGAATTAATATAGGTATTCAGTAAATTATTGAGACTAAAAAAATTATAAGCTGGAATGGTATCTGATGTGTTTGCATTTATAAAACCCTCAAAGATTAATAGCTTTAGAGAATTTTAGTTTGAAAGTTTTTAAATATAGCATCTATTTAAATCAAAGTTAAGTATAAATTTTTTCTGCCTTTGAATTCAAGAAAAATTTAGCTTTGGATAGCATAAATATTTGGCCAGTTAATAAATTTAGAATTACTTAAATGTACCTAGTATGTCTATAGCTATAAATATATAATTATTATTTTCAAAAGTGAAATTCTCACTTATAATTTGGGAGAAATTATTTTATTTATTGAGAAAAATAGCCAATGGACGGTTCTCCTAACTTTTTTCAGGAACCGAGCACACTTTCGGTTCCTCTTCCACTTGGTAATTCGGCTGAGGAAAACTTAGTCTTATTCTTCTCTGAAGATGCTTTGAGCAATGAAGGAGAAATAGCACTACAGGATGTCAGTGTAGAGATCAAAACTAACGATGAAATCCAGACATTATTTGACAATGAAATTGCATTTATACAGCCTGGTCCTGAAACTTTAGCAGGCTCAAATTTAAGAGATTTATTTATTCCAGATGAAGATAGCGAAAGCGATGTAGTAACTTCGTTTGCAGATAATAATCAGGATGGGTTACAAATTCCATTCCTATTGGATGGGGTGATAGCTAATGAATTACAAATATCAGATATAGAAATAGCTGGCAAAAAATACCTAGAAGTCAAAGCAGTAGGTGAAGATGCTCAGACTTACAGAGTATTAGCACTATTAGAAAAAAATGATTCTTTGATCACAGCCCAACAAATTCAACCTCCAGATGCCGTACAACAAGTCGTTCCTAATCAAATTGAAACCCTTGTACCTGGACAACCAACAACTGTACCTGGTTTTGAGTTAGTCCCTGGGCCATCAATTCCTTCTAATCAGTTTGTAGAAGTTCCTATTCCACTAATACCTGGTGCTCCTGGTCCTGTAGGTCCTGTAGGTCCTGTAGGTCCTGCTGGTGTTCCTGGTCCTGCTGGTGCTGTAGGTCCCGTAGGTCCTGCTGGAGCAGATGGTGCTCCTGGTCCTGCTGGTGTTCCTGGTCCCATAGGTCCTGCTGGAGCAGATGGTGTTCCTGGTCCCGTAGGTCCTGCTGGTGCTGTAGGTCCTGTAGGTCCTGCTGGAGCAGATGGTGCTCCTGGTCCTGCTGGTGTTCCTGGTCCCGTAGGTCCCGTAGGTCCTGTAGGTCCTGCTGGAGCAGATGGTGCTCCTGGTCCTGCTGGTGTTCCTGGTCCTGTAGGTCCCGTAGGTCCTGCTGGAGCAGATGGTGCACCTGGTCCCGTAGGTCCCGTAGGTCCTGTAGGTCCTGCTGGTGTTCCTGGTCCTGCTGGTGCTGTAGGTCCTGTAGGTCCTGCTGGAGCAGATGGTGCTCCTGGTCCTGCTGGTGTTCCTGGTCCCGTAGGTCCCGTAGGTCCTGTAGGTCCTGCTGGTGTTCCTGGTCCTGCTGGTCCCGTAGGTCCCGTAGGTCCTGCTGGAGCAGATGGTGCTCCTGGTCCTGCTGGTGTTCCTGGTCCCATAGGTCCTGTAGGTCCTACTGGTGTTCCTGGTCCTGCTGGTGCTGTAGGTCCTGTAGGTCCTGCTGGAGCAGATGGTGCTCCTGGTCCTGCTGGTGTTCCTGGTCCCGTAGGTCCCGTAGGTCCTGTAGGTCCTGCTGGAGCAGATGGTGCTCCTG
>NZ_JAAHGM010000142.1:0-2862 GCF_010692625.1 Okeania sp. SIO2C2 | reverse complement strand
CTCTTGAATCTCACCCATAGGACATGACACTATCGAACAACGGTTATTTGACACCTGGTTTGGTTCAACCAGTCCAAGGGTTGACTAAGAGCATAATTCCAATGCCTTTGTAATAGTTATAGCCAATAATCAATGTTGACTGACTGTTCACAAGTGGGCTGAATTTTGTAGCAATCAGTAATTATTATAATTTTCCTACTACTCTTTAGTGCTATATTTGAACAGCAATTGACACCTGTTTAATTTACCAGAGGCTATTCACCTCCCGTTATAATCTAATCTGCGATTTAACGGGAGACCCCTTGGCAAATCAAGTTGGAGTTATCAATGTCATGACTATCCCACTTTACTTTTTAGGAGATAACAACATCATCATACTGCGTCCCTCTCTCTTGGGAGCTTGTTGAACCTCTGCTAAATCTTTTAGATCTTCTTTCATCCGCATCAATAATGCTTCTGCAAGATTACTGTGCTGTATTTCCCGGCCTCGGAACATAATAGTGGCCTTAACCTTATCACCTGATTCGAGAAAACGCTTTGCATGAGATAAGCGAACATTATAGTCATGCTCCTCAATTTTATAGCGCATCTTCACTTCCTTAACTTCTGCGTTATGTTGCTTCTTTTTTGCCTCTTGTGCTTTCTTTTTCTGCTCAAACACATACTTCCCATGGTCCATGATCCTACAAACCGGTGGGTCAGCTTTATCACTGACCATAACCAGGTCTAGTTCCTTTTCTCTGGCCATTTGCAACGCTTCTTCTGTATCCATAATTCCCAACTGAGAGCCATCTGCGTCAATGGCTCTGATTTTAGGAACTCGAATATTGTTGTTAACTTGAGGGAGATTACGATTATTTCTTTTTTCGATTGGCATTAATTGGAATATTTAAAACGATTGTTTAGAGGGACATTCATACTAAATCAGGCTACACTTTATAGATCCTTTTTTTGATGCTCTCCCTAGCTGAAGCGCCGGAGATTTTTATGATCAAGGGTTTTTAAGCTTCCCAGCTATTTTCGGTAAAGCATCAAGACTTAGTATTCTACATTTTGCCTGTTTCTAACCTCATATAGATTTGAGGATTTGATGTTACATATTAGTTTATAGAGAACAGAATATTTGCTAATTTAGCAATATCTATCTAAATTTAATTTTAATTTTGGAATGTTGTTTTTAACATAAATAGTCTAGCTTATAGACAATAATAATATCACGAATGAAGGCTTTTATGCAAGTTTATTAGTTTGACAATCATACTGGGCACTCAACTCTCTAACGATCGTAGATAGATAATTAATGATGCTGGTGCTAAAGTAATGTATCTGGCACTTTGCAAATCTTAATATTTAGGAATTCTTTAATTATATGGTGGGCAATACTACTAGCAACTGGCAAAAAAAAATAGGTAGTCAAAGAGACTGGGTATGGCGAGGGTGGCAAATTCGTTATACTTACGTTCGATGCCAAAATAACCACGAAACTTTAGAAGGCCATAACTTAGAAAACCCCCCTATTTTACTGCTACATGGTTTTGGAGCATCAATAGGCCATTGGCAACATAATATAAATGTACTCAGCCAAAAACATACAGTTTATGCACTAGATTTAGTAGGTTTTGGTGCTTCTGAAAAAGCGATCGCCAACTACGATGTTAGTTTTTGGGTAGAGCAGGTGTATGAATTTTGGCAGACTTTCATTCAAGTACCTGTAATATTAGTTGGTAATTCTATTGGTTCATTAGTTTCTCTAGTAGCGACTGCGACCTATCCAGATATAGTTGCATTGCTGATAATGATTAGTTTACCCGATCCGGCAGCTCAGGCCGAAGCAGTTCCAGCTTGGTTATTACCTACTGTTGAATTAATTCAAAATATTGTTGCGTCTCCGGTGTTATTGAGAGCTGTGTTTTCTGTGGTTCGTAGACCTTCAGTTATTCGTCGTTGGGTCAAAATTGCTTATAATAATCCCGACCGGATCACAGAAGAACTTGTAGATATATTAGCTGGACCGCCAAGCGATCGCGGTGCTACCCGTGCTTTTTGTATTTTATTTAAGATTATGGGTAGTACAAAGTTAGGTCCTAGCGTGAAAGCTTTACTTCCTACTCTGGAAACTCCCATGTTATTGATTTGGGGTAAGCAAGATTTATTGATTCCTGCTAAATTTGCTAATCCCAGTCAGTTTGTTCAACTTAACTCGCGTTTAAAATTAACAGAAATTGATAATGCTGGCCATTGTCCCCATGATGAATGTCCTGAAATAGTTAATGATTTAATTCTTGATTGGATTGCTCAACAAAAATAGCAATATACATAAGCTGGAAAATAATCATATAGTCGTTTAACTTAAGGATGAGACAAAAACAGAGTAAAATTTTCAAATAGAATTGAGAGTAGTTTAAAGTAATGACTTATAGTTTAGATATAAGACAAAAGGTAATAGATTACATAGAAAGTGGTGGGAAGATAACCAAAGCAGCAAAAGTATTTGCTTGGAGGAAGAGCGTCCATATATAGATGGTTAGAGAGGAAAAAGCTTGAATCCACAAAGGTCAAGTATCGTTACAGAAAACTAGATTGGAAAGAATTAGAAAAATATATAAAGGAAAATCCGCAAGTAAAATTAAAACTCATAGCAGAAAAATTTGAAGTTAGTACAACGGCAATCTGGACTGCCTTGAAAAAAATGAAAATAACTAGAAAAAAAAAGAACTTCGTTATCAAGAAAGAAATAGAGAAGAAAGAATAAAGTATTATAGAGCCTTGAGAGAATTAATCAAAATATATGGAAGTAAAAGTTTAGTATATATTGATGAATCAGGATTTGAAGAGATAAGTACTTGTATTTATGCTCGCTCA
>NZ_JAAHGM010000141.1:0-2917 GCF_010692625.1 Okeania sp. SIO2C2 | reverse complement strand
TATAAAAAAACTTTCTCCTTCAACTCCAGTTGTTCTTCTTTCTTCCCTCTTTCCTCCTGACTCCTGAGGACTGACTCCTGAGGACTCCCTAGTTATTTATTTATCACTGTTTAACCGGACATGATATTAGAGCACAATTTCTTGGTAAATCTATAATCAAGAGAGGTAATTTAAGTTATCAGTTATCAGTTAGCCTCATAAGGTTGAAGCTACGGACTTCAGTTAACCTCATAAGGTCGGAACTTCAGACTTCAGTACCTCTTGCAATAAGGAGACTTGATATAAGGAATATTATCTTTACTCTTGGTCGATTTGATATGGCGCAGGTTTCCTCGCCATCCCATTCTTAGGGAAGCTCCGAAGATAGACCGCTTTTTATACCCTTAAAAAGGGAGGCTTTAGACCACAATTTTTCGGTAAATATATAGCAGTAATAATTTTAAAAGTTTCCCCGAGCAAGTTTACATAACTAATATTTCTGTATTCCATAACCTTATAAAATTAACAATTAAGTGTTAGGAAAGTATTCGGCTATCATCCCTAAAATTTATAACTAAATCAAGCAGGAATTAGTATTAATATTTTGAATTACAATTCACAGTCAAACTTAGAAAATATTCGCCAACTTTAACTATTCAACTAATGTGGATTTGAATTCACAAAACATACTGAATGCTGACAGAAATAGGAAACAAAATAGTTGAGTTTTCAGTCACAAGTAACTTGTAAGGATAGAGGGGGACATTCATTGCCAAAATTCAATGCAAAATATGAAAAAAATGCCATCCTAAAATTTAGAACATTTTTGCGTTGTTCTATAAGTAGGTAGGTACGAATAAACCTCATTATGTAACGAAGTCAAAACCATTGAAATTGCTTCCTTCCACTCCGTTCCAGTCGCAATGACCTACTTGTAAATTTTCCCACCTACCTACTTAAACCTGACTTTACTCAACAATCAAATTATTAGTAACATAGGAGTATCCAAAGTATGGCCAATATATCAGGAGATAACAACGATAACCTCTTAATAGGTTCTCCAGAACCTGACCTAATGGAAGGGTTTGGTGGAAATGATACCATTTTTGGTGAAGCAGGAGATGATACTCAAGATGGTGGAGAAGGAGAAGATGAAGTTATTGGTGGCATTGGATCGGACTCTTTAATTGGTGGTGAAGATAATGATTTATTACAAGGAGAAGATGGCCGCGACTCAGCATTAGGCGGTCTTGGAGATGATAGTATTGAAGGTGGTCCGGGAAATGATTTTTTAGCAGGAGAAGACGGCAACGACTCGTTATTTGGACAGACTGGAGATGACTCCGTAATTGGTAATGAAGGAATTGATTTAGTTACTGGAGGAGATGGTAACGATACATTAAGAGGTAGTCAAGGTAATGATAGTCTCTTTGGAAATATTGACGATGACGCAATATTTGGAGATAGTGGAGATGATATTGGAAATGGCAGTATAGGAAATGATTCTCTTTTTGGTGGTGACGGTAATGACTCTCTAGATGGAGGTAGTGGTAATGATACTCTATTTGGAGAAGCAGGTGATGATACTCTATTTGGAGTTAATGGCAGTGATTTTATTAACGGCAATAGAGGTAACGACCAAGTTTTTGGTGGAGACAATTTGGACAATCTTCGCGGTGGAAAGGGTAATGATACAATTTTTGGAGAACAAGAAAACGACTCCCTCTTTGGTGACGCGAATAATGACTTAGTTATTGGTGGTATTGGTGACGATACATTATTTGGTGGAAAGGATAATGATACACTTCAAGGTAGTGATGGTAATGACTCCTTGTTAGGCGATCGAGGCAACGATATATTATTTGGAGATGCTGGAGAAGATACCTTAACCGGGGGCGAAGGTTCCGATATATTTGTGTTACCTGGAGAATTAGGTAATATTGATGTGATTAATGATTTTAGTCCTTTGGAAGATTTCTTGGCCTTAGATGGTGACTTAACTTTTGGCGATTTAACTTTTGAACAGGGAACTGGTTTAAATTTCCGAGATACATTAATTACTATTGATAATGGTAGATTATTAGCAGTATTAGTCAACGTTCCAGCTTCAATAATTACAGAAGAAGACTTTACAGATGTTACTCAAGCTTTACCTGAATCTACATCAGACCAAGAAATTTTATAAATCTTCATCAGACCAATTTTCTAAAATAGAGCGTAGTCTTAATCGGGGAATATAAGGCCAACCTCCCTTTGCTTCAATATCTTTAAGTAAATTGTAGAGTGCTTGACGATTATCTGGTAATACTTGTTGAAATAAACCTTCTCTGAGTTCTTGATGTAAACCTTCCAGAGTTCGTAGTATAGCCAACATTGCCATTGGATCGTCGTGATGATTTTTTGCTAAAGCTCTTAGTGAATGTGTCAATGATTGTAAATCATTGTGTAATTGTGTTGACTGATTGTCTGTATTTGTATCCATAATTATCAATTAATATCAAAAAATTATTTTAATCAGTTTTTACCTATTCATATAAATACCAGGCTCTAAATCAATTTGTCCTCGTATGGATAATTCAAAAATATCTTGCTTTTTCTAGATATTAATTTGATTTGAAATTAGTTACAGCGATATTCTACCTTAAGCATATTTACTTATGCAATTTTAATTTACCGAAAAGCAACGTTGAAGGCCCCTGTGTTAAAACACAGGGGATGAAAACGAGTGAGTTGTTTAGACTAGACAACCAAAGTGGTCCTGTGCTATTATTACCCACAATAAAATTTCCAATCCCCGTTTCAAATGTACTCTTGTCAGCAAGTTTTAGTAGGTAAAAATCCCGAATTAATTGCTATTTTAACATTCTTATGTGAACAGTCTCACAAGCTCACTAACATGGGAATATATTATGGTCGGCAATTATTTTTTAAGTCTCAC
>NZ_JAAHGM010000140.1:0-3114 GCF_010692625.1 Okeania sp. SIO2C2 | reverse complement strand
ACGACTAAAACGAGTATGGACAACACGAAAATCTCCAAATCGTTCTGGTAAGTCTCTCCAGGGAATTCCAGCTCAAGAGCGATATAAAACTGCTTCCACAAATAGGCGATTGTCTCTTGCTGTCCTTCCTACAGTTCCTTCACGTCCTGGTAGTAGGTTTTTGATTCTTTCCCATTGATAATCTCGTAAACCATAGCGTTTAGTTATGTTAGAGAAGCTCTGATTTTTTTTGATTCTGGACGCTTAACCATAAGCATACTATACTCTCAATGTCAAATTTTTATTGATGACACGCCCTAAGGAACATAGTATATGATTGAAAATAGAGACCAGGGAACAGCGAAAAGTTATAAATCTATTTGATAAGCCGGACTTAGCTCACTAGAATATTAGCCTAGTGACTTTTGAAAATTTATAGCAATGAGCGCTCAGGTATTTACAATGTCCAGCTCAAAGTGCACTCTAGAAAAGGTGTACAAAAAATAATGTGTAAATATGCCAGCGCACATTGCTATATCTACTAACTATTAGACATCTGGTAAAAATCCAAAATCAAATCAATTATCGTACAGAAATTATCAGTTATTTCCCCCTCCATACCTATTCCCTATTCCCTATTCCCTATTCCCTCTTTTCTGGAGATGTCTATTGGGATTTATAGCAATAGTTAGTAGATTAGGACTTATGCAGATGATGATCCCAATAAGGGAAAATGTTTTTCCCACTGTTACCAATTTATTATTCCCTGCTATAGACAAAAATCAGGCAAAAAAAGTCCTTAAATCTATACAAACAGAGGTTTTGAGATCAAAAAGGTATAAATCTAGTAGCGATAAGGATTTTAGCCATTTTTATGGCTTTGACTTTTTTCCCTTGCCTGGACTGACTGTTCCTAGGTCATGCTACGCAAACAGCTACTTTATATCAGAGAAAATGTCTAAAGACCACTAGATAAGTAGAGCTAAACTTTAGAAGATTAGAAGATTTCATCTCAGCAAGGTATAGCCGGGGTAGACAAGATGCCTAAAAAAGTTTTATTTAAATTTCTGTGCTTCAGGGTAAGGTTTTAAATGTTTATACCTAATTTATTTGTAATTCTGTAATTATCGGGATGACAGGATTTGAACCTGCGACATCCTGCTCCCAAAGCAGGCGCGCTACCAAACTGCGCTACATCCCGGCTGAACTATAAATTTATTATAGCTCAATTTTCACAAGTTGTGCAAAAAAATTCAAAAAAAATTTTACACCAAACAAATTTGCCCATATATTCAGGAAATTTTTAGGAACAAAAATCCTTGAATCATTATCTCTAGATTTTAGATTCTACAGGAGCATCGCACTAGAAATAATATACCAATTGAGTTTTTACAGGGGACAAATTTAAAGTATCCTCAAAACTTAGATACTAATTAAGGCCTTTAAGCTACCCATATAAACCTTCTTGACTAACTAATAATACATTCTGCATACATTTAAATAAGTTAAAAGTGAGAAAAATGCCCATGCTAAAAAAATCTAAATTCTAGATTTATTAGAATATTATTTGGTTAATCATAATTTTGATCCAACCAAAAACAGCTAATCTGGATACCAGAACATTCCTTTAATTCCCTCTGGGTCAGAGATAAAACCTAAATTGTGGTAAAAATCAACAACATGAGGGTCAGCAAATAAGGTGATATTGCTGATATCCTCGCTACGAAGTTTTTTGATGATGTACTTCATCAATGCTTTCCCCAAGCCCTTACCTTGGACATCAGGATGAACAACTACATCCCAAAGAGTGGCATTAAAAGCATGGTCTGATGTTGCTCTGGCAAAGCCAATCAGTCTTTTTTGACTGCCTCGCATCTGCCACATAGAGACAACAAGAAAACTATGTTGAATGGCCTTTTTTACTTTGCGTAATGGGCGGCGAGACCAACCAACAGCATTACAGAGTTCTTCAAGTTCATATATATCTATGTCTCGATCTGTACTAAAAAATATACGTCCATTACTTCTATTAGGTGAACGAACAGCTTGAGAAGAAGCCTTTCCTTCCCCAATAGTAGTGTATCCCTCATAATCTGGATTTTGAGGGTGAGATGTTGGCTCAGAGCCGCTAAACAAATTTTTCCAAAAACCCATGCAGGCGTGGTTAAGTTAGTAGAAGTTGGATGACATTATTAGATAGTATATATCCCGTTCCCTCTCTTCGATTATGGCTCCGGGTTTAAAATCATCAACACTAGAACTGCTAAAGCGCTTCAACCGAGCGTTTCCACAGTTTTATGAGCAATTTGTAAGTAGTGATATCCAACTGCAAAATTTGAAGTTAGCATATCAACTGTATAAAAGTAAACAAGCTGTAATAGAACTAAAACCAGAAGGCAGCAAAAGTGCCCTGCACTTTACCTACCGAAATCAATCATTTTTGCTCAGTGATCTTTTTGGGGTCTTAGCTGCCTATGGACTAACTATTCATAGCCTCAGTCTTTATGGACAAATTTACCCACCGATGTTGGTCTTTATCAAATTAGTAATATCTCGGGGGGGCAAAGCACTGACAGAGAAAACCTCAGAAAATGTTTGTCGCGCCATCCAAGAATCACTGGCAGGCCGTTTCGAGGTAGAAGAAATGTTAGCTGTAGAATTTAATTTAGATAGTGGTTTAGAAGAAGTAGCGACAGAATTTTATGTCGATCCTGTATTTCATCTACCAGCACTATTGATTGAAGCAGATAATCAACCAGGTCTATTCTATAAAGTTATGTATGCCATCTGGCAAGAAGATTTGTTAGTAGTTAACGCCAACCTATTAGTTTGGCGTGGGCGAACTCGTCTTATTCTTTATCTTTTGGGGCCAAATGAAAGCTTGATTCCAGAATACTTAGGCCAAAAAATTGCTGAAGGTATGCGACAAAGATTAATGGGAGAAAGATACTAATAATAATTAATAATTAATAATTAATAATTAATAATTAATAATTAATAATTAGGACCTAAGTACAGGACAAAAAGTGGAGTGAGTCGAGAAAAGCGTCAAATTTGTGGTCAAGATTAGTGAAAATAGAGCGCAGATAATCAAAGCCTAGACGAAACAGACTCGACGGCTCGTCGTCCATGGGA
>NZ_JAAHGM010000014.1:115668-243351 GCF_010692625.1 Okeania sp. SIO2C2 | reverse complement strand
GTTGACTTTTAACTTTTGACTTCAATTATGGTTCAAACTAATTTCAAAACTGCTAATCAATTGTTGCGGGAGGGCAAGCTCGATGATGCTGTGGCTGCTTACCGTGAGGCGATCGCTCTTAATCCTGATTTTTCCCATGCTCATCATAATTTGGGGGAGGCTTTGGTTAAGGTGGGGCAGATAGAAGAGGCGATCGCTGCTTTTGGTCAGGCTGTGGCCATAAATCCTCAAGCTTCCTGGTCTCTCTACAAGTTGGGGGTTTTGTTACAGGGTAAAGGTCAGTTTCAGGAGGCTATGAGTTATTTTCGTCAGGCGGTGGACCAGAAGACCGATGTGCCGGAGTTTTATCTTGGTTTGGGAGCAGTGTTGGTGAAGTTGGGGCAATGGTCGGAGGCAGAACAGTGTCTTGACAAAGTGGTAAATATGTTGTATGCAAATGCAGGGAAGTTCGGTGGCACGTCCTTACAGACAAAGGCTTATTATTATTTGGGGGCGGCTAAGTCTGGGCAGCAGCAATGGTCTGAGGCGGTGGAGTTTTATCGTCGGAGTTGGGAGATGAGTCCCGGTGGGATTGATTGTTGTTTGGGTTTGGCTGAGGCTTTGGGTAAGTTGGAACAATGGTCGGAGGCGGTGGAATTTTATCGTCAGGCGGTGGTTTTGTCTGGGGAGTCTGGTGAGGTTTTGTTTGGTTTGGGTCAGGCTTTGGGGCAGTTGGGTAGATGGGAGGAGGCCGTTGTTGAGTATGGACGGGCGATTAGTTTGGGTTTTGTTGGGGCCGAGGTGAGGCATCATTTGGGTTATGCTTTGGGGCAGTTGGGTAGGTGGGAGGAGGCTGTTGTTGAGTATAGGTTGGTGGTGGAGGTTAGTCCGAAGTCTGCTGTGGTTAGGCATCAGTTGGGGTATGGGTTGATGCGGTTGGGTAGGTGGCTGGAGGCGGAAGTTGAGTTGCGGAAGGCGGTTGAGTTGCATCCGGGGTCTGGTGTGGTTTGGCAGCAGTTGGGGGATGTTTTAAGGGAGTTGGGGGAGAAGGATGAGGCTGTTAAGGTTTATAAGAAAGCATTTAAGTTGACGGCGGAGGCGGAGACAAAAAATGATTCCTCTTCAATCAAAAAAAGAGACTCTGAAAAAAGAGAAGCAACAAACTCAAAAATTAGTGTTGTAGGCACAGAGTCGCAAGTATCTACCTGTAAAAATCTTCTTAGGCCGATTAATTTTTCTGCGAAAAGTTTAGGGGTAAGGCTATGGGGCGGTTACTCAAGATACACACTTCCTGCACTTGAAGAAATCACACATAACCCAACTGCATCAAAAAGAGAACGCAGTGAAGCAGCTTGGGAGTTAGTTAAGTGGTATTATCTAGAAGCTAATTATGAGCGATGTTTAGAGAATATTGAGCTAATTAAAATATTTCAGAAAAAGCCAGAGCAAAAGATTTTGCTTGTGGAGGTTCAATGTTTGATCCAGCTTGATCGCATTGTGCTAGCTGATGAGCGTTTAAACTTCGCTATCAAAGAACGAGGAGAGAGAGCAGATTTTTTACTTTTAAAAGGAAACACCCAACGTTTGATTTGTTTAGCAGAAGGAAAAGAATCTGAAGCCTCTTATTTGCAGTTAGCTTATATTAATAAGGTATACGAAAAAGTTGGAATTGCACCGCTTAAATTAAAAGATGCTAGTTTGCCACTACACATTTCTAATATTACTGCAAGTGCTAAAGCAAAAATAACCCAACAGAAAAGCAAAGTATCTGTTATTATGCCTGCCTACAATGCAGAAAAAACCATACACATTGCTCTTGAAAGTTTACTAGCACAAACATGGAAAAATATCGAAATTATTGTTATCAATGATTGTAGTAATGATAATACCTGTGGAGTAGTAACTGAATATCTTAAACAGGACGATCGGGTTAAGCTAATCACTAAAGAGATCAATGAAGGTGCATACCCAACACGAAACCGTGGATTAGAAGTTGCCACAGGTGAATTAATTATGGTGCATGATAGTGATGACTGGTCACACCCACAGAAAATTGAGTATCAGATCGATGTCATGAAATCCAAAAACTCTTGTATTGCTGTGATGTCTTATTGGTTGCGAGTCGATGAAAATATCATGGTAGTTGGAAAATGGAAACCAGGTCCTAACCTTTTTGACCTGAACTTTTCATCTCTGATGTTCAGAAGAGAGATACTAGGTAAACTCGGAGGCTGGAATAGTGTCAGGGTTAGCGGTGATGCAGAGTTTAGAACTAGATTAACTAAATTTTATGGTTCAAATGCAATTTACAACATACCAAAAGAAACAATGCTTTCTTTCGGTCTTTCCAGGCAAAATTCCCTAACCAGAGCGAAAGCTACTCATGTCAAGACAATAGACTTTGGAGTAAGATGGCATTATCGAGATGCTTATGAGTATTGGCACTCTCAGCCAGAATTTCAAGTATCACCAAAGCCTTCTGCTGTCGGCGGGCAGTTTCCTTTACCTCTAGGTAATCATATCAAAAAGTCAGAACTTCACTGCTATGATTTGATTGTAATATCAGATTTTGCCCTAAAAGGTGGAGCTTTTGTATCTACTCTCAACTATATTGTTGCAGCTTGTAGACTAGGAATGAAGGTAGCAGTGGTACATTGGCGAAAATATGAGTTGAAACCACAAAAACTTAACTATCGCTTTTATGATGTTTGCGTAGAATATGGGGTAGACATACTAACTCCCGGAGATCGGGTAGATGCAAATTTTGTGCTGTTTGGCTATCCAGCCATCATTCAGCATAAGCCAGATGCTTTGCCTTACATAAATACTACAAAATTAATTGTGATCATTAACCAATTTGCTGCACGTTTAGTTGATGGTTCCGACTCTCAGTACGATCCACATATTGTCAGGGCAAATCTCAAGAGTATTTTCGGGCAAGAGGGCTTCTGGATACCGATTTCATCATGGGTGAAACGACTAATGAATGAAGATAAACGTTATCCAAACCCTTACCCAAATCCTTGGTATCCGATGATAGATGTTGAGCAATGGTGTAGACAAACACTTCGCTGGCGTGGCCAAGAAAGAAAAACTCCAGTAGTTGGTCGCCATGGACGGGATGCCTACACTAAATGGCCAGAAGAGTTAACTGCTTTGAAGAAAGCTTATGGTGTAAATCTGCCTTGGGAAGTTAGGTTGTTAGGGGGTGCGACAATTCCAATTGATTTAATTGGGGAACAACCTCAAAACTGGCAAGTAATACCTTTTGATAGCATAAGTGTGCAAGAGTTTCTAGAAGATTTGGACTTCTTCATTCATTATCCCCATAATAATTATATAGAGAAGTTTGGTCGTGCAATTATGGAAGCTATGGCAGTGGGTATTCCTGTAATTCTACCTTATCAGTTTAAAGAAACTTTTGGGGATTCAGTATTATATGCAAATCCAGAAGATGTAAATTCTAGAGTACAGGAGTTGTGGTCAAACGAAAGTAAATATCTAGATCGTGCTAAAGTAGGTCGAGAATTTGTGAGGCAAAACTGTGATTTGACTAAGTTTTCAGACCGCCTGAATGTCCTGGAAACCTATGGAAAAATTGATAAATTAGCAGTAAGGTAATAGTTGTTATTTCCAGAGTTTGTTTTTATAGTTGTACATATTGAGGTATTCAAGAATTACAGATGACACATTTTGATAATGTCACAAAGACGTTTGGCAGTTTGAAATATATGAAAGAGGATCGAGCCTCTTTCCTACGCGACTTTATGACAAAGCATGAGGTTGAAAATGTCCTGGAGTTAGGCTTTTTCCAGGGTAAGAGTAGCGCCTATTTTGCAGCCATAATGGAAGACAGAGGATTCGGTCACCTGACAACAATTGATATGCGCTACGCAGTTAAGCGCAAACCTTCAATCAATGAAGTTTTGGAAAAGCTAGGTCTTTCTCATCGTGTCGATCCTATCTACGCACATCGCTCTTATCTCTGGGAACTGGGAAAAATGCTCCAGCAAACACCCCGACCACAGTTTGACCTTTGCTATCTAGATGGTGGCCATACTTGGGATGTAACTGGCTATGGTTTTGTACTTGTTGATATGTTGCTAAAGCCGGGTGGTTGGATTATCTTTGATGACCTCGAATGGACGGTATCTAAGTCCCTTCGTGGTAAGCCGATTTCCGAAAGCCCCTGGAAGCGTTACTCTCAGGATGAGCAAGATGCAAAAGGTGTTCGTATGGTATGGGAAATGATTGTTCCTCATTTGGGCTATGTGAATAAATTTGAAGAACCTAGCTTTGCTTGGGGTATAGCTCAGAAACCTGATAGGAAATAATACTACTCCTAAATTGTATGGCAAATATTAAATTTGAGGTTTTAAAGATGAGAGCTAGTGACTTCAGACAAGGTAATCAGTTTTTGCGAAGCAATAAATTTGAAGAAGCAGTTACTGCTTATCATAGGGCGATCGCTGATAATCCAACTTTTCACTGGTCTTATCATAAGTTAGGAGAAGCATTAGAGCGTTTAGGATGCTTGGAAGAATCTGTTAGAGCATATCGCAACGCCGTGGAGTTAAAACCAGATTTGGCTGGGTCTTATGTTGATTTACGACGGGTTTTGAGGCTATTAGGATGGGAAGAAGAAGCAATCAAAGTGGAAACAAAGATGGTTGAGGTTCAAGAGAAGTTTCCCCAGATAGACTTGCTATTAGAGCCATCTGTTGATTCTCAGAGTAAAGGAAGTAAGGGTATATCAATAAATCTTCAAGATGAAATAACGAACCAAAAATCATCATATTGGTCTAAACGAGAAAAACATATTTATATTTTTGCAATTAGGCAAATTATTCACAAGCTTGGCAGCGGTGCAGGTTCAATTATAGATGTAGGTTCTAATGGGTGTCCTTATCTCGATTGGTTTACATGGATTCCGGAACGCTACTCCATAGACTTGCGGAAACCTTACAAAGCTCCCGGTATTGTGGCTGTGACAACAGACTTTTTGAAGTATAGTCCAGAAAAACGTTTCGATTTGTTGACGTGCCTTCAGGTAATTGAACACGTCCCAAATGCTGAAGCTTTCTGCCATAAATTACTAGAAACTGCGCGCCTGTTAGTGGTTTCTGTGCCCTACAAATGGCCAAAAGGTCAAACAAAAAGTCATATACACGATCCGGTAGATCTAGAAAAAATGAATAGTTGGTTTGGACGAGAGCCTAACTACCAAAATATTATACAAGAAGTAGAGTCTCCATGTCGTCGTCTTATATGTATCTACCACACAGAATCAAATAAAAAATGGGATAGAGTGAGGACTGTTTTTAAATAAACTAAACAGTGAGAGGAAATTCAATACATTCAGTTGCTAACAACAATCGACTTTAATTCAGCAATAGCAATACCTGACTCTCCTGCAATAGAATACAGAATGTAATGTTTATTATCTTCTTGATAAATCGCAGGATCTCTCAACTGCCGAACTTTTCCTTTAGCTGCTCCCTTTTGTGAAGGTTCAATTGCAAAACTTATCCCTTCATAATCTTCTTCAGGTTCTAAAACAGGAATAGGTGGAGATGGTGCCCAAGATTTCCAGTCCTGCTTTAAATCCACATAACTCATTAATATAGATTCGGGTGCATCCCCAATACGAGAATAAAACACCATCAAATTATCTCCCTTCAACAATACAGCAGTGTGTCGAAGGTTAGGAATAAACTCTGGTCCTCTTTCAAAAGCAGTTATCCCATCCTTTGACCGCAGTAAAACACCACCAATATTTTTGTTCTTAGCGATCGCATAATACCACCCACCATACTTAAACACCCTGAAATAAAATGGTCCTAAAACTGACGAGGATGGAGTAAAGTTCAAGCCATCTTTGGATGTTGCTAAAAAAGTTACCTGACCATGGGAGGGATGAACGCCATGAAAGTACATCCTAATTTCACGGGTTTTATCATCTACATGAACGTCTGGAGAAGCAATATGATTTTGGCATACAGTTTGATTTAACTTTAACGTTCCTGACTGGTAAACCGTCCATGAATCTTGAATATTATTAGAATATGCTAAACGAATGTACTTACCCTGATGATGAGCAAAGTAAAGATAATAGTTACCCAAAGGATTTTCAATCCAATCTGGAACCCGAATCAGTGATGGACCATTAATATTAGAACCAACTTCACCTTTTAAACCAGCCATATCTGGATATAAAATTGGATTATTTTGGCAGCGTACTGCTTGAATTTTCAGATTAATAGTATTCATAAATAAATATATGTTTCTAATATCAAGGGTTAGATCAAATTAAAAGTAAACTCACCAATTATCATCTTCAACATAGCCAAACTCTAATAAATACTTTTGCGCCTTTTTCTTAAAAATAACTTTTTCTCCCTCTGTCATTTCTTCCTTCCATCGACCACGACCATCAAACAAAGGCTGATTAATTTGCCAATTACGATATTGTTTGTGTTCTGTAATGCTATTAATTTTCTCAGGTTTAATAATTTCTGAACTGTACCAACGCCTTTCAGTCTGATGAAATTTCAAAATTTTATCATCATATTTTTCGTCTAGAAAATGTAAAATATTTCTCAAAGTAGCTTCAGGATTAGTTACTAAATCCTCATACTTAACAACTTTAACTCTAGGGTCATCCCAATAAAGTAATCCAGCTAAATTATCATAAATCCATCGGTCTAAGCGTTCCCAAAATTTATCATAGCCCGAATCTGGTCTATCCTTTAGAGAACAAACAACATCTCTCCCATCTCTTAACATCAGAATAAACCGACTTTGAGGGCGAATTTTAAGAAACTTTCCAATTTGAAAAATATGGGGAGGAGTTTTTTCAACCCAACGACTTTTTCCTGCTGCCAAGCATTCTTCATCCCAATTTTGCATTGTTTCTTCAATTTTCCTGAGATTGTGCAGAAATATTGCACTTTCATAAGGTATTGGATAAAAAGAAGGATGACTACCCAACAAAGCTAACATTATTGAAGTTCCACTATGCCCACAACCAACCACAAATACTGGATTTTTAACTTTAATCTCCTCAGAATTATTAGGCTTAATTGTATCATAGTATTTTTTCAAAGCGACTGGATTCAATTTAACTGCTGTTCGATAATATTTTACAGATAGACTCCAACGGTTTACTGCTTCTGCTAAATTCAGATAATACTCGGCTGAATTAGGATTAAGAAATACAGCTTTTTCAAAATTATTAACTGCCCATTTCCGCTCTCCCATTTCTAGAAGTAACTTTCCCCGTTTGTTATAAATTTCAAAATATTGATAAGGACTATCTTCAATAATCTTTTTATAAAGATTTGCAGCCTCTTTAATTTCACCTCTTTGCTCTAAAATAATAGCAAATTTTAAAGCATTCCAAAGTTCTGATTTTTTGATTTTTTTCTGGGAAAAATAATTGCTATTTAATCCTTTTGTATATAAATTTAATTTCTCTAGATTTGTATGAGTTTTTATAAGTGTATCGAAATAAATTAAAGCTTGATTGAATTTATTTTGTTTGCCGAAAGCTTCAGATAACTGGTAATAGAAAAAAGCTGTACCAGAACTAATTTCGAGAGCTTGGTTAAAGCAAGCTACGGCTTCATCAAAGTAATTTTGTTGAGCTAAAGCATCGCCTAAATTAGAATGTAACCAAGCAAAATTAGGATTAATTTCAATAGCCTGATGATAAAGAGCGATCGCCTCATCCAACCTCCCCGCTCTCTTCAACTGATTAGCCTGCTTCAAAAACTGACCAGCACTCATAGCTTTATTACCCATAAAAACCAAAATCTCAATCTAAATATATAATATTATCAGATTCAAAATCTACAAAAATTATTTCCCAACTTTATCATTAATTTACTACAATTTGAAAAGGCTATATAGTAAATCTCCCAACCGTAACTCCCGCTAATGCTGAGAAACCCGGTTTGGACTAATGCTGAGAAACCCGGTTTCTTCAAGAAACCGGGTTTCTTATGACTACTCCTCAAAAGTTAAATGCTGAATTGACTTCTCGCTAATTGTCGCATCTTCGACAAAAGAACGATATTGCTCTGTGCTGTCGAAAAGCGATCGCATCTCATCCAACTTCAGCAAGTTCCCCTGACGCAACTTGATATATTCTTGGTAACTAGAAAATTCCCAATCTTCTGCATTCTCCACTAAGTTAGCGCGAACTGGGTTGAGATGAATGTATCGAGTTAGAGTTAATAAATATTCGTCGCTATCAACTCGAATCCCATTAAAACGCCCTTGAAACAGCGAACCATCTCTTTGATAACGCTTATTAATAGCTTTAGTATAAGCTAGGGAAAACCCCTGCATCAACTTAGAAAAATCTTCCGTTTGCAAAAAAACCAACAAATGATAGTGGTTTGGCATCAAACAGTAAGCAATAACATCCACACCCTGAGAAACTAAGCGAGCTTGTAACTGACGCAAAAAATAAAGATAGTTTTCCCGTTCTAAAAATATAAGCTGACGGTTATTACCCCGATTGTAAACATGGTAATAATTACCAGCTTCAAGAATAACTTTACGGCGTGGCATAGCGATCGCTCTAGTTTAACAGCGAGATTATAACAAAAAAGCAATTTTTCTGTCAAGACATCCTCCCCCGCCAGAGAAACCCGGTTTCTCAAAGAAACCGGGTTTCTTATTGTACGCCTCATCCCACCTCCCCGCTCTCTTCAACTGATTAGCCTGCTTCAACAATTGGCCTGCATTCATACCCTCATTACCCATAAAAACCCAACCATAAATCTACTCAAAAATATTATCCTACCCCAAAAATTCCCGTTTCATCTAAGTCAAAGAAACTTTCTTATTTCAGGAATAGAAAATAGGGCATAGTCTTTAACTTCCATTATTTTTAATTTACTAAAATTTGAAAATGCTATATGATAGAAAGTTAATAGAAAAAATTCGCTCTGAAGCATTTTTAACTATGAATAAATCAACTAGTACTATTTGATAACGCCTCTCAAAAGACTCAATTAATTTCAATATTTGTTCCTCATTAAAACCTACCTTTCGCTTCAGAATCGAACAAACTTCATGAATCACTTGGGTACTAATAACAATCCCTTCCACATCAGTAATACTATTAGCAATCATTCGCTTTCTAGCATCTTCTTTTGGGTCTTTATCTTGCCCACTTAGAAAACAATAAAGCCAGATATTAGAATCAACAAAAACCTGTTTAATTGTATTATTCATCAAGAGCGATCGTGGAGTTCTTCCCTATTTAACTTCAGCCAATTTCTAACCCTAATAGGATTAGCCTTTAACTCATCAATAAAATCTCCCTGACGTGGAATACTTTTGAGGGACTTATCTTCCTCCCCGTCACTTTCATTATTGGGAATCAGAGTTACCAGCACCTGGGTTCCCTCTACTAACTCTGATGGTTCCAACAATTCGATTTTCCCTTGTTTAACTTTACCCCAAAACGTCTTTAACATCTTTAATTTTAATAATGTCCAAGTTTAGTTATTTTTACTAATGGATAATTAATAATTTGAGATAGTTTTCATTATCAATTGTAACACCACAAGAGATAATTAGTAGCTTTTAGTAAGGAATAGCAAGAGAGCAACATATTACCCGCTCTAACCTCCCCTCTCTCTTCAACTTATTAGCCTGCTTCAACAATTGTCCAGCACTCATATTCTCATTACCCATAACAACCCAACCACAAATCCACTCAATAATATTATCTTATTTCTGAAAGAAAAAGACCATCTAATTATCATCAACTTATTCCATCACAAATCAACAGGAATAATCAAATCTATAGCTTCATTTCTATGTTTTCGATAAATCCGAAAATCACTATCCAGCGTTAAAATAAAACTACAGGTTAACAGCTACGAGTTACTGATAACTAACTGATAACTGAAGTGACATTGGTACATTTTGATAGCGCTTCATTAACACTTCAATTTATGCCATTTCATTTGTTAAAAAAAAAGGAATTGTTATCTGCTTTGTCCGTAACAAAGAAAAAATCATATCCACAACTCCATAAGTGCTTTTGAGCAAAAAGTAAGACTCAACAATTACCGAAATATTGTGGTTTAAAGCCTCCCCTTTTAAGGGGATAATAAATAAAAATTTTCATCTCTTTGTCAATCCTCTTCTTTTCAAGGAGAGGTAATTCTAAATTCTTAATTCTAAATTCTTAATTCTTGAAAGCTTCACAAGTTAATAAAGGAGGATTAATTTTGCTTAACTCAATTTTCGCCCATTCGTGAAATCTCTCGCCTTTGTTCAAGTAAGCAACTAAAACACCTGTATCTATAATTATTTTCTGACTCATTATTTACCAATATCTTCCAAATACTTTTTATTAGTTGACAAGTCACCAGGGCAAAAATCAAGAGCGCCTGCCATTTCTTTAGTTGCTTCATAGAAAGAAACTTGTTTTTCCTCTTCCTTGTCCGATGAATTTCCCGAATTACTCCAATGATTTTGACTAAGCAAAAAATCTAGAAAATCCTTGATGCTTTGCCGTTGTGTTAATGAAAGTTGATGAAACTTTTCTAGCATAATTTTATCTGTATCGCTGATTTGATTCATAGCAATAATCTCCTATAATCTCAGATTATTATAATAACAAATCAATTAATTATTTGCAATATTATCCAGGGCATTTTACAGGATTTTATCGCCTTATCTAACCTCTCCTTCCTATTCAACCTATTAGCCTGCTTCAACAACTGTCCAGCACTCATACCCTCATTACCCATAACAACCCAACCATAAATATACTCAAAAATATTATTTTACCCCCAAAATTCCTTTTTCATCTAAGTCAAAGAAACTCTTACCTGCAAAAAAGTTAAAAATTCAACAACACAATCTAATTCTAGCCATAAAATTTCAGCTAAAATTAATAATAATAGGATTTTCATCATTAAACTTAACTCTCAGTCATTTAGTTGGCAGTAGGGGAGCAGGGGAGTAGGGGAGATTAAAGTCTTGAAGAAATTATAGAAATTATCAAAAACAGGAAATTAAACTAATGACAACAAGCAAAATTCATTTGTGGACAGTAGCAGAGTATCATCAAATGATAGATTGTGGTATTCTGACACCAGAATCCCACGTTGAACTATTAGAAGGTCGTATCATCAAAATAAATCCCCAAGGTGCTCCTCATGCTGCAACAACTCAACGGACATCAGATTATTTAAAATCTCAATTAACTCAGCAAGCTCATATTAGGATGCAGTTACCAGTTACATTATCAAATTCTGAACCAGAACCGGATATTGCAGTAGTTCATATCGATCCCAAAGCTTATGGCGTTCGCCACCCTAGTCCACAGGAAATATTCTTTTTAATTGAAATTTCCGATACTACCTTGAGAATAGATCGACAAGAAAAAAAACTTATCTATGCTGGAGCAAATATTCCTGAATATTGGGTTTTAGATGTAGTCCAACGCCAAGCTTATATATATCGTCATCCTACACCAGGAGGTTATCAATCTGAAACTGTTTTGTCCGATAGTGAAGTAATTAATCCCTTGAATTTTCCATCAGTTTCCTTATCCTTTACAGAAATGTTTTTGCCTTGATATCCTGCTATTAATTCTAGTCTTAAATACTATTTACAGCAGTTTTCTAGTTGATGAGGTACAAAGTTTTATTGCTCTAGGTAACAGGCAACAGGCAACAGGCAACAGGGAATATAGGAATAAATAGTCTTATAGCTGTACCTCACTATCCTCAAAAGTGCTGCAAATAGTTATAAAAGAGCTAAACTATACCATATATTGTACCATGAACAATACCAGTTCCTGAAATATAACCATGAAATTTATCAGCCCCAAAACCGACTTTGCCTTTAAAAAGATATTTGGTTCTATTCACAGTCAAAACATCCTGATTAGCTTTCTCAATGCCATCGTTTATAACAATCAAAATATCATTCAATCTCTCAAAATAATTAACCCCTATAACCCTGGAGTTACTAACACTATGAAAGAGACTTATTTTGATGTAAAAGCACTTTTGGATAATGGTTCTACTGTCATTATTGAAATGCAAGTATTGAACGTAGAATATTTTGAAAAACGCGTAATTTATAATTTAGCTAAAGCTTATGGAAATCAATTAGATGCAGGGCAAGGTTATATGATGCTGCAACCTTTTATAGCTTTAACAATCGCCGACTTTGTTTTATTTGAAAAGATAGATAAAATGATTACTAAATTCAGATTTAAAGAAGATACAGAATTGTTTAACTACCAAGATGAATTAACATTAATGTTTGTAGAATTACCCAAATTTAATAAAGAATTATCAGCGTTAGAAACCTTAAGCGATAAATGGATATATTTTATTAAATCGGCTCCAAGTTTAGAAGTAATACCAGAATCATTAGAATCAGTATCAGAAATAGAAGCAGCATTAAATATAGCTAATCGAGCCAATTTAAACAATGCAGAATTAGAAGAATTAGAGCAACAGGAAAAATTGATTAGAGATAAGAAAGGACAAATTAGTTTAGCCAGAAAAGAAGGAATTGGAATATTAGTTAAACGTCAAATTCGTCGCAAGTTTGGCGAAATAGCTCCAGAAGTTCAGACTCAGATAGAGCAATTATCTTTGGAAAAATTAGATATTTTAGGTGATGAAATTTTTGATTTAGCAACAATAGCAGACTTGGAAAACTGGCTAGATAATAATGGATAATTGATCATGGATAATTGATCATGAAAAAGTTTTAAATCTCTAGTTTTCTATCTAACTCTCTAAAAAGGGGAACGGGCAAGATACCCATTCCACAAAACTACAAAACTATTAAAATCATCCCGCATTTTTGCAACGCCTAATAATCAAACAAACTTACTCCCTTTAGGCCAACCATACAATTGTAATCTGTAGAAAAAGTTGGGGAATAAAGCAAACAAATACTTAAAAATCTTAAATCCCAAAGGCTCATCGTAAGTTCCTACCCATTCCTGACTATTCTCAATCCAATTAACAATTTTCTCAGCTACCTTATCCCCAGACGGAGCAGAATTAACTCGATTAGCTCGAATCTTATAAGCTTTATCATTCAGACGATTCACTGGTGCCCAAGCAAACTTACCAGAAATAGCACCAGGGCGATACAACCGCAGGCGAATCATATTTTTACTGGAATGATAAACAATTGGCCCGACACCAGACCAATAATAATGCAAGGCAATTTTGCCAGAATGATAAACAGGTCCGAAACAAGAAGGACTTCCATCAGCAATTGACCCAATAGCAATCACATCCAAAGGTCTACTCCGGGGTAACTTAGCTGCTTCAGCACCTACAACCGCAGGCCAAGTATAATTCACCCGATTCATCGACTCTACCAACTCAACTATGGGAATTCCACCTTCTCCTACTTCCGTCTCAATTTGACCAGCATTCAAAATCACCACATCCGGGTCATACTCAAATAGTTTTCTGGCATCCTCAATAGTTTTCTGGGGAGAAACAAACAACTCATCAAAAAAATCTCCCTCTAAACTAGGTTGACGAGTCACACCAACAACCCGCCATCCCCGTGACTTATAAACTTTACCCATCGCACTACCCAAAGTGCCTGAAATTCCAGTAATTACAACAGTTTTCATTTAATTTGATCGTTAACTTGAGGACTTGCGCTCTCCGGTAACGGAATGTCGGGATGTTTCGTAGCATTCCGTAGGAAAACTAAAACCAGTAGATTATACAAAAAATATGTTAAAATATCAATATTTAGGGTTTGCTGAAAAAGTCTTTTAGTAGGGGTAGGAGACAGGAGACAGGAGACAGGAGGAACGGGGAATGAGCGAAGAGGTAGGAGCGGGCGTTTTGTAAGAATGATTTTTCTGCCACCATCATCCCAAAATACTAGCTTTTTGAGCTTTTTCCGCTGAAAAGCTGGCACTTTTTTAGACAAAAAAATGCTAAAACCTTTATCTGTCAATACTTTTAGATTTAATCAGCAAGCCCTATTTAGACATCTTTTATTTTTGATGGTTTGGGTACGTTACGCGATCGCGCTTCAACATCCTATTTTTCTCTATTATTGAGAACTACTAAGGGTCTCCAGGTTTTTTTATTCTGAAAAAGTGCAAGATTTGTAGATCTTTGTCGTCTCAAAATGCTAGTACCTTTCCCCTCCCCTGAGTATCAGACTTTTTCAGCAAACCCTAATAATAATTAATTATTAATTATTAATTATTAATTGTTTTTCAAAGCCAACCAGCAAACTCCGTAGTAAAGCGATCGCCCAAAATAGCATCTCGAATCCGCTGAGTAAAGCGAATTAATTCTGTGACATTATGAAGAGACAATAGAGTATAACCTAAAGACTCCTTCGCTCTTACCAAATGAGCTAGATAAGCTCGACTAAAATTTTGACAACAATAACAAGGGCAAGATTCATCAAGAGGGGTATAGTCTTCTCGAAACTTAGCATTTTTCAAATTCCACCTCTCCCCTCTAACCAAAGCCACCCCATGTCGTCCTAAGCGAGTCGGAATTACACAATCAAATAAATCTATGCCAGAAGCGATCGCTCTTACCATTTCTCGATAAGTGCCAACTCCCATCAAATAACGAGGTTTATCTTCTGGTAATAAAGGAGCTGTTACTTTAACTATATCATCTATTAGCTCACCAGGCTCTCCCACACTCACTCCACCAATAGCATAACCCGGTAAATCCAAATCTACCAACTGCCTTGCTGCTACAGAACGCAGATCGGGATAAACACCACCTTGAACAATACCAAACAAAGCCTGATCCTGACGCTGATGAGCCTCAATACAACGCTTCAACCATCGATAAGTACGATTTGTTGCCAACTCCACCTCTTCCCTACTCGCTGGGTAAGGTGGACATTCATCAAAAGCCATAATCACATCAGCTCCCAATTCATTCTGAATTTGGATCGAACGCTCTGGAGTTATATCAATAATACTACCATCACGAGGTGAGCGAAATTTAACACCTGTTTCACTAATAGTTCGGATTTCTCCTAAACTAAATACTTGGAAGCCCCCAGAATCAGTTAATATTGGCCCACTCCAGGCCATAAACTTATGTAGTCCACCAGCACCAGCTATAATACTTTCTCCTGGTTGTAAGTGAAGATGATAAGTATTTGCCAAGATCATCTGAGCACCCGCTTTCTCTAACTGAGTAGGTGTGAGAGTTTTGACAGTTGCTAAAGTCCCCACAGGCATAAATCTAGGTGTATCTACACTACCATGAGGAGTCAAAAAAACACCTGCACGAGCTTTTGTGTTGCTACAACAAGCCTGAAAATGAAAGGAAAAGTTTTGGGACATGATAGTTAGGTATTGGCAATTAAAAAATTCTAACTGTTTTCTCGAAACTGAGAACAAACAATTTATATGGTTTGCCTCATTCCCTATTTTTTTCCTTTCTGCTTAAAAGGGGCAATCATCATCATCAAACTGCATATCCCAATTAGATGACAAAACTTGATCCATTACTGCGTCAAAGGCTGCAGCATTTATATTTCTAGTAGTTTCTTCTTGAAGAGGGTTTGACAGAGGAATTAGTCTTAACTGACGTCCTTCAGTAATTAAATCAAAGTATGTTTCTTTCTTTGATGATTGTCCAAGTTCTAGGTAATCAAAACTAAGCACATTTAGGTATATTGAATGATTAGCAACTAAAGTTGACCGTTGACAATCCGCAAATACTTCTAGTATGTATCCTTCACCCCGGCTTTGAATCTGGCCATCTTGAGTATGGATATAGCGGACTCTACCTAAATCTATCAACAGTCTTTGCATATCACGTTTATTGACAACTATGCCAATGTCAATTATGCAAGGAGCAGATACTCTCTGGTCAAAATTATTGGAACTCATATAGCAAAAGCCTCTGAATTTGATAGAAATTTATCAGAACAGTTTTTTTTTATTCTGAGTTATTTAGATAGTGCTATTCTTGTTCCAATTCTGGCATAGTTTCTTGGAGTATGAACCAATAATATAGTAATCTGGTTTGGAATATGCACAAAATCTTATGTAAAAGGGAACAATTTATCTAACAACAGCTCATCTGGAGTAAGAGTTTCAGACTCTTAATCTATAGTTAAATTTTTTTATACATTCTATGAGTATATATATTTAACTATGTATGTATCCTGGAAATCTTTCAGGTCTATACAAAACTATTTTCCCAATATTAAATTTCTACCATACAAAACTCATTTTGTCTACTCCATTGTTGTTAATTTGATTTGAAACAAATGCAGCAAATATTATTTTTTTTGATACTATAGTTAACAACAAGAAGCCAAGCTCAGAAAATTTTGGGTGGTAAAAAATATTGCTCCAAGTAATTAGGAAAACTCTGACAAAACTCAGTGCTGGAATTGCATTTTACACCTGTTTACCGATTCCCCATACTTGGAACTTGGATTTTAATGGTATTGCTCGTTTCGCTCCTTTGATAGGATTGATAGTAGGGGGTATCCTTGGGGTAATCGATCTTGGATTACAAATTTTAGGAATGCCTATACTCACCAGATCTGCTGTAGCGATTATATCTGGAATTATTTTAACTGGTGGTTTACACTTGGATGGGGTGATGGATACTGCTGATGGGTTGGCAGTGCCAGACCAGAAACGACGACTGGAAGTAATGAGTGATAGTGCTACAGGAGCTTTTGGGGCAATGGCAGCGATCGCTCTATTGTTGCTAAAAATTACTGCTTTAACAGATTTAGATAGCGACCGTTTTTTAATACTAATGGGAGTAGCAGGTTGGGGGAGATGGGGACAGTTAGTAGCGATCGCTCGTTACCCCTATCTCAAACCTACTGGAAAAGGAGCATTTCACAAGGAGGCAAAATATTCGATTTGGGATTTTATCCAAAGTCTACTTTTATTAGTGAGTCTCAGTGGAATCCAAATTTTATTAAACCCTGAAAGTTGGTTAGTAGCTTCTGGGATGGCAATAGGAGGAATAGCGATCGCTCTGTTGACAGGTGCTTGGTTTAACCGTTGTTTGGGCGGTCATACTGGGGATACTTATGGTGCTGTGGTTGAATGGACAGAAGCGTTGTTATTGTGTTTATTGGTTACTTTAGAATAGCGATCGGTTATTAAATAAGGCAGCTATGCTGTTTGCGTAGCATTCCGTAGGAAAGGGAGAGAAAAGTTCAAAGGGAGAAGGTTTTTTGAGCACAGATTATCCGGACATGATATTACGTATAATCACCAGATATAGAACGCTATTGGTAGGGTGTATTAGCGGTAGCTTAACACACCAAAACCCTTATCTATTGTCAGTGCGTAAATCCTGTGTGTGTTTTAGTTGCTTTGGAATAGCGAACGGTATCAGTCCCCAAGCAAAGTGATCACAACCTGAAAAAAAACTGCTAAACTAGATAGATAAAAAAAGGCTTTTTAAAGATTAGACATCTCCAAAAACCAAAAATAAAATCAATTCTTATCCATAAATTATCAATTATTCCCCTCCTGGGAGGGGGAGGGGCGAGGGGTGGGTTGCCAGATGAGCTGTTGCCTCTTTTCTAGAGATGTCTATTGGAAAATGAGACAAATCAAACGACTAACAGCTATTATTGAGCGGGAGGGTGATGGATATGTATCTTTGTGTACGGAACTGTATATTGGCAGTCAAGGCGATACGACAGAAGAAGCGCGGTCTAATTTGATTGAAGCTTTAGAAATTTTTTTTGAGACTGCTGATGCTTCCGAGATTGAGCGTCGCTTGAAATAAAAATGTATAAAGACGTACAAACAATTTTCAACTCAATTCCTAATGAGGTTGCTTGGCAAAATATTGTACAATTTGAGCAGCTTGATGATCGCGTTGCTATAGCTAATGACTTTTATCCTAATATGGTTGGTGTCAATGATGGTTTTATTGAGTGGTGTCCTAATGATGAACCACCCAGCTATTTGGAAAGATTAATGTGGTGGTGGGTGGTTCGTCCAGATATGGGGGTGGCGTTTGCTCTTGAAGATCCTGTTGAATTGAAAAGAATTATTGGGAACTATATTTTGATAAATGAATAAAGTAATGTTGCATCCGCAACGCTTTCCTGCGGAATGCTGCGCAAACGCGAGCGCTTCTAAAATATGATTGCTTTGGGAAGGGGCGATCACTCTGTTGACAGGTGCTTGGTTTAACTATTGTTTGGGCGGTCATACTGGTGATACTTATGGTGCTGTGGTTGAATAGACTGAAGCATTATTATTGTGTGTGTTGGTGACTATGGAATAGCGGGTAGTGCATCAGTTTCTCACAAGAAGAAAATTATCGCTAGTGCTTTTCTCAAAAATATCAACGTGAAGAGTCTAGCAGTTGCTTTTTCATCTCATATAACATATAAGAGTTCTGATATTTGATACTTGTGCGGAATTTAAGCTATAGTCTGGAAGAGCCAAGGAAATAAAGGGTAAGCATTTCTACGGATTGAATAAAAACTATCTTGTTGATAGGGTAAATATGGATTTATGGAAAAATCGTGGATATCTTGGATCCATGGTGACAAAAAGTCTATGTTAAAGGACAACTCAAAGGTAAAGAACTATGAGTGATTTTCAGTCTTTAGATGCGGCTATTCCATTTTTTGGTCCTTTATGGACTGCGTGCTGGAAAGGAACATTTTCATGGTATCAATATGCAAGCAATCAACTTTTTACCTTTTTTCTTCCAGAAGGAGTAAAAGAGGGTAAGAAGGGAATTTATATGTACCATTTCGACAAGATGGCTGATGGTACTGAGTCAGTGAACAAATGTAATGTTGGTACAATAAGTGAAATCTCTTACCAAGATTCATCGCTGTCCTTTAGTGTTGGCAAAGGAGAGAATTACTATTGGCTTAATGTGTCGGTGAATTTAACGACGTATGAGACAAGTATTGAATTCCTGAATGAAAGTTCTAGTTCTCGTGAACCAATACAGGATGTTGAGATGTGTTACTTTTCTGGCAAGAAAGTTTAAGTACTGTCTTTAACCCTCATAAAGCTAATCAACGTCCTGTACAAGTACAATATTGGCATCAGAGATAGTGATAACGCCATCTCTGAGATCGAAGGCTACAGCCTACAAAGCTCTCAAGATTATGCTGAGAGCGCCTGCCCAATCTCCCAGTGCTTTATGACCGCAAGCCGGGCAAAAGTGAATTTTGGAGCCACCAAGTTTCTTGTGGATGTAAACACATTTGGGAGAAGTTTTGCTAGTATAAACCTCATTATATCATGTTCCCCCGGAGGGGGAGCTACGCTAACGGATAATCAGTTATCAAAAAACTTCTGGCCTTGAAGCTTTCTTTCCCTTCTGCCTTCCCCTCCTGGGATGGGTTAGGGGTGGGTTGCCTACTGCCTTCCTTCCTCCAAAGTGTAAGTATTCAGCCGAACATGATATGACAACGGATAACTGAAATAACTCCTGAGTGCTAATTTTTAGGCTCTATCCAAACTTTTATACCCTCCACTCTGAGAGCTTGGTTGCGAGTACCACAATATGCACCATTGGAATAAACTGGTAAATCTCCCATATTCTGAACGTGAGCTGTATAGAATACATCATAATTGGCAGCTTGAATACCTGTAAGACGAATCGCAAATCCTTCTATTCTTCTAGCTTTGCCGCGTTCTCCAGCTAATTTTCCAGCTTCTAACCAAGGACTATCACCTATGTCAGAAACATGAGCCATGTATTCAAGGTTTAACCCAGGAATAGGCGGTTCTATATTGATTTGAAAAGCTTCTACACGAAAACCTTGACCGCGAGTACCTGCATATTCTCGACCAGCAAAAATGCGATCGCCAATATTTTGTATATGAACTAAAACTTTCAACCCTACAGAAACTACTGATTTTTGATTAGTAGTTTCTCCAAACATCATATTTGGTCTTTCAACAGTGGGAAAATTTTTAGAGACTTCCACACCAGGAACAATAATGATTTCGTCTACAGGTTTTGTACCTCTAGGTGTTGGGTCTTCTAAAATCATCACATCTGGATCTTCAATAGCTGTTTCTGCACCACCAGAAGGTACTACTATTAAAGGTGGTAAACTTGGAACAGTTGATTTTTGCGTATTAGTTGGTTGAGTGGCAATATTTTGAGTTCGGTTTAGTTCTTCAAGTGCCGGAAGTTTAATTCTAGATGTTGTGGGTAAAGAATCATTAGGAATTGTCAGTTTTTCTCTAGATATAGCTAACATTAGTTTTTTGCCAAAACTGGCATTAACTTTTTCCTCTAATTCCAACCACTGCTCATCATCTAAATTTTTACCCTGTTTGACAAGTTTTAATACTGCTGAAAGTGGATGTGTCTCTGCGATTAAAGCTTGAGCTTCATCTGGTAATTTGTCAGATTTTGTATGAGAAATTAATTGATGTAGTTCTTTAGCTTTTGCTTTAAGTGATTGCAAAGGAGGAAATTCTGGTTGCTGTTGATGAGCAATCGCCAAGATTTGATTAAGAATATTTAAAACTGGTTGACTGCTTGATGATTCTGTGGTTGAAGCTAGTGCTTTAATTAAGTTTTCTAAGTCTGTGAAGGAAAATATTGCCCCTGCAGAAACTTGAGATGTTTTTGCCAACTCTAGTCCTTGCTCTTTAAGAGTAGCAAAATCTCTACCATAGGCTATCAATTCTTCTAGTAAACTTTCTGAAGGGGGAGTACCTGCATTTTGTAGTTCTTTAGCTGCCAGGGAGAGGCGAATACCCAATTTAGGAAAATTTTCTGATAGAGATGCTAGTTTTTCCAACAAGTTATGATCGGCTGTTTCCATATTGTTGTTAGAGTAAATTTATATAATTACAGTTTTATATATTACTTTAGTGGGTTAAAACCTACTATCAATCAACACAATTTAATAGAGGAAATAATCGCCTCAGAGCAAAAGCACAAGTTCGAGAATGGACTAAGTTAGTAAACCTTCCCGTTTGGCCTTTTTCCTGCTTCTCAGACTTGCTATTCAACTTGGCCTTGTGTTCTTCAAACTTGGCTTGAACTTCTCAGCCAACTTGAGAGACTAATCTTTTCTGAGTTACAGTTGTTCGACTCCAATTGTAAAGTTCTGTCTTTGCAATACTAGAGTCCGAGCTACTAAAACTTTCAACTTGAGCGGAATTAGCCAACTTAGCCCGACATCTATTTATAGTAGCCGTGTTATTATTGGCTTTTAAACCTTTTATATTCAGATAAATTTCATTCATCTGTGCTATTACTCCCGGCTCGAATCCGAGAAAAGCAGCTTCCTTTTCCCAGTTCTTGAGTGCCTAATACCAGTTTGAAAAAAGAATGCTATAAAAAGTGCATCTCGATCGGATATGCTTAAAAATAGCTTCTCCAGTTCATTTTAGATGGTTATATCTATCTTTTTTCAATATTTATCATTTTCTGTGTGGGTTTAATACCCCACCGTCAACGGGGGTGTTCAAAATTACTTGGGGGAGCGTAGACGCGGAGCGGCTTGTCCAAGACTATCCCCATGTAATTTTCCTCCTGTCTCCTGTCTCCTGTCTCCTGTCTCCTTCTTCAATCCTTCTTCCTTCTTGCTTCTTCCTTCTACTATTTGTAACAAAAATTGATCAAATTGGTATAAGTTGCCACAGCCAGCGCTTCGACTTGGTCGTTTTTGTCGGGGAAGCGTTCCGACTAGGGAAAAGAAGATCAAGAATTTGTCAAAAAACCTGATTTAGCACTCAAATTAGTTCAAAAAATATTGTTCAGAAAATATCGCCCTGGTGTAGCTTTAGTGGATGGAGGTTATGGCAATAATTCCTCTTTTTTAGAGGAACTAGAGAAATTAGAGCTGAACCATATAGGAGGTTTCGCAAAAAACCGAAAAGTCAATATTATGGGTGCATCTCAATGCAAGAATAAAGCCAAAAATTTCTTGCTTTTAGGCAACAGGCAACAGGCAACAGGCAACAGGAAATATATAGGAAAAAAGTATTTTTGCAAATATGAGATGTACCCAATATTATCAACCCAAAAATAGGAAAAAAACAGTGACAAAAAAGGTTAGATGAAATTATATGATCTTTAGCAGAAAAAGATTTTCAAGAAATTACTTTGTTTGATGTTACTGAATTTGATCAAATTTGTATTACAGTATCGTATTTACCAAAAATATCACACTCTGAAAGAAGGGATTTATTTTTTCTGGGGAAAAACTTGAAGAATGTGTGTCATTATACAATAATTTTATAAGAGTTTATCTGCCCAGATAAACAGGATGATTTCACATTATTTTAATTCTAGATTAATTTGACTAAGCAAAATTAATTTGATAAAATATTGTCGATGTTTAAAAGTAAAAAAAAAGACATTTTTGTCCATTGAAAAACGAAAATAAATTTTAATATTCCCTTAACCTTTTACAAATGAAATATCTAGACAAGTAGAGCAGCCTAAAAGTAATGTTAAGTTAAATATCGTTTCAAGTTAAAGTTGAAAAGAAGGGGAAAAATAATGTTACAAATACCTCAAAAAACAACAGACTCAAGCTATGATATTCTGAGGGCGGAGCGACAACCCCTAACCTCAATATTTGCCCCAGAAAATGTAGCAGTAATTGGTGCTACAGAAAGAGTCGGCAGTGTCGGACGCACAATTCTCTGGAATCTACTCAGCAATCCTTTTGGAGGCACAATTTTTCCGGTTAACCCCAAGCGTCATAGTGTGTTAGGAATTCCAGCTTATCCAAATATTAAAGCCATACCAGCACCAGTAGACTTAGCAATCATTGCCATACCTGCACCAATGGTCCCTGATGCTGTGCGTGACTGTGTAGAAGTAGGCATAAAAGGCGCGATCATAGTCTCAGCCGGATTCAAAGAAATTGGACCAGAAGGCATAGAATTAGAACGACAAATTATGGCAACAGCCAAGGGCAAAATGCGACTGATTGGCCCCAACTGTTTAGGACTAATGAACCCCCATAGTGGACTAAACGCCACCTTTGCTAGCACTATGGCAAACCCAGGCAACCTTGGTTTCATTAGTCAGAGTGGAGCATTTTGTACAGCCGTTCTCGACTGGAGTTTCCCAGAAAACGTAGGCTTCAGTGCATTCATTTCCATAGGCTCAATGCTAGATTTAGACTGGGGCGACCTGATATACTATCTTGGAGACGACCCCCACACCAAAAGTATTGTCATCTATATGGAATCCATTGGCAATGCGCGCTCATTCCTGTCTGCTGCTCGTGAAGTAGCATTGACCAAGCCAATAATAGTGATTAAAGCTGGTCAAACTGAAGCTGCTGCTAAAGCTGCTGCTTCACATACAGGGTCACTCACAGGTAGTGATGAAGTGCTAAATGCTGCCTTTCGTCGGTGTGGAGTGCTGCGGGTGAATCGCATCTCTGAACTATTTAATATGGCAGAAGTGATGGCAAAACAGCCACGGCTGCCGAAAGGACCGAAACTGACAATTATTACTAATGCTGGAGGACCAGGAGTGTTAGCTACGGATGCCCTAATTGCTACTGGTGGAGAACTTGCTCCTCTGGCAGAAGAAACAATTGCTCAACTGAATGAATTTCTCCCCACCCACTGGAGTCATGCTAACCCCATTGATATCCTTGGTGATGCTGACCCAGAGCGCTATCGCAAAACTTTAGAAGTAGCAGTTAAAGATCCTAACACCGACGGTTTGCTGGTAATTTTGACTCCTCAAGCAATGACCGACCCCACTCAAACCGCAGAACAGTTGAAGCATTATGCTCAAACTGCTAAAAAACCAGTATTAGCAAGTTGGATGGGAGGGGATGAGGTAACTACAGGTGAAACTATTCTTAATCGTGCTAGTATCTCAACTTATCGTTATCCAGATTCTGCTGCCAAGCTTTTTAACTTTATGTGGCAGTACAATTATAACTTGCAGGGTATTTATGAAACCCCAGTGCTAGCAGAAGAACAAGAAAGCGGTCCAAACTGTTCTATAGTTGAGCAAATTATCAAAACAGCTCAGAATACAGGCAGAAATATTCTTACAGAATCAGAATCAAAACAAATTTTAGCTGCTTATGGTATTCCCATCGTGCAGACTTTGGTTGCCAAAACTGAAGCAGAAGCAGTGGAACGTGCTAATATAATCGGTTATCCAGTGGTGCTGAAACTGTTGTCTGAGACAATCACCCATAAAACTGATGTGGATGGTGTGCAGTTAAATCTTAAAGATGCAGAAGCAGTGAAATGGGCGTATCAAAATATTCAAACATCTGTAACTGAGAAAGTGGGGTCTGAGCATTTCCTAGGGGTGACGGTGCAACCAATGTTAAGCTTAGACCGTGGTTATGAGTTGATTATTGGTAGCAGTGTTGACCCGCAGTTTGGTCCGGTATTAGTGTTTGGTACGGGTGGGCAGTTAGTAGAGGTGTTTAGAGACCGGGCGATCGCTCTGCCACCTTTGAATACAACTCTCGCTCGCCGGATGATGGAACAAACAAAAATTTATCAAGCTCTCAAAGGAGTAAGGGGAAGGAAAGCTGTAGATTTGGGAGCGCTGGAAAAGCTATTAGTGAAATTTAGTCAGTTAGTGGTAGAGGAACCTTGGATTAAGGAAATTGATATTAATCCTCTGTTAGCTTCTTCGGAAAGGTTGATTGCTTTGGATGCAAGGATAGTTCTTCATGATCAGAGTGTGGGTGTAGAGAAATTGCCATCATCAGCTATTCGTCCGTATCCTACTCAATATGTCAAACCTTGGCAAATGAGAAATGGGGAGGGGGTGACTATTCGTCCTATTCGCCCAGAGGATGAACCGTTGATTATTCAATTCCATAAAACGTTGTCAGAGGAAAGTGTGTATTTGCGTTATTTTAACTTTCTCAAGCTGAGTCGGCGCATTGCTCACGAACGATTAACCAGAATTTGCTTTATTGATTACTATCGGGAAATGGCATTGGTGGCGGATTATAAAAATCCAGAAACGGGAAACCATGAAATTTTAGGAGTGGGTCGCTTGAGTAAGTCACATGAGGTAAATGAGGCAGAGTTTGCGATGTTGGTGAGCGACCCCTATCAACGTCAGGGGTTAGGGACGGAATTGTTATTGCGACTGGTGCAAATTGGTCGAGATGAGCAGTTAGAGGGAATTGTTGCGACAATTTTAGCTGAGAATATAGCTATGCAAAGAGTTTGTGAGAAAGTGGGTTTTCAATTGCAGCGTAGTGCTGATTTAGTAGAGGCGAAATTGACAATCTGTCATTAAGTAGCACTCAGCGATCGGCCATCAGCTTCTCAAGGTGTATAATGGGGGTTTTAATCCCCCATAAAAGACACACTACGCACTTTTCAAATAAGTGTGGGGAACTTAAACCCTTGATTTTTTAGCGCTCCAGCTAAATGCTGTTTGCGTTTGCGTAGTATTTCAGACCGAAAGTATTCCGGAACGGAAAAGCTGATAGCTAGTTAAATCCGGGCGATCGGTAGCTTCGGTGCGAATATATTTTTAGTCAATGCTTTTTGGGGATGAATTTAGCTTTAATTCAACCACAACAGGTAAATGGTCTGAAGCGTCTAAGTCAAAAATATTGGCTTGCTGATTACTAAATTCTTTGGAGAAAAATAAGAAATCAAAGCGTTTTTTCAGTTCTTTAAAAGTTACCTGTTGATGAATTTCTTCGTTCGTGGATTGCTCATCAATAAATGCTTCTTGAATGCCCGGAATAGTTTGCCAAATACTGGCAAAAAAAGGTGGTAGTTGATAATCTTCTGGACGTTCGTTTGCTAAAGGAATATAAGCATGGAAATTGAAATCACCACCAATAATAATGTTTTCTGTCCAGCCCTCAGATTGAATCCAATCTATGAAATCATTATACTGGATAACTCGGTAGCTGCGTTGTCATACTTCAATATGAACATTAAATATATGTATGGGTGTATTCTGATATTCGACTGTGACGTGCTGCACAGGATTTTCCCAAACAAAAGGAAAGTAAATAAAATTGACTAATTTATTAGGCAAAGTTGGTTTAAATGTAAAGGTGCGATAGCTGTGGCTAGTAATGGGATATTTGGATAAAATCGCTCCTCCACTATGCATCTTTCCAATACCCATAAATGGCACAAATTTTTTCCATGTATCTATTTGAGCAACATAATTCCAGCCTAATTGTTCCTGTAAATAAGTAAGTTGGTTGAGATAATAAGTGCGCTGAGAATTAAAGTCTACTTCCTGCAAGAGTAGTATATCTACTTGTTGTTCTTTCACCAGTTGCACAATTTGATTGAGATTATCCAGAAAGAACTTCTGTGGATGTGGGTCATTTAGGCTTTTCTGTATGGGTCCGGAAGCATAACCCATATTATAAGTCATAACTGTTAAAGTTTCTTGCTCCTGGGGCACAGGATAGGAAGCAATATCAACGGGTGCATTTTCCACTATCTTTGCTTGTGGACGATTATGCCTTATATTGAACCAAGTAACATAAAGGGGAAAGGGTAAGGCGATAATTAAGGCTAAGGCTATAGTGAATTTTACTAAAGACTTAAATTTAAGTTGATTGAAAATAACCATAAGGATATTTAATAACCCAGTAACTATTCAATTATCCTATTACTAGGAAAACTTGACACCAAAAACAAAAGGAGAATTAGAGCGAAAAACAATTTTTTTTCTGACGATTTCTTGAATTCTATAGAAGTTCATCAACCACCCCAAAGTGTGCTTAACAAATAATAATCTATCCGGTTTCCACACTTTAGTTAACTCCAAGAATCTACTAAATTTTACAAATTCTGAATCTTCCATCATTTTAATCACAATGGTATTAGAGCTAATTGTATAGATGTTTTACCTCTTTGTACTGCATCTTCGACTGATTGATAAAATAAAGATTTACCAATTCCTTGTCCTCTAAATTCTTTGAAGACAAACAACGCTCCTATTTTATGCCAATCTTGATGAATATCATAATTTAAACAAGCTCCCAAAAGGTTACCTTTTTCATCTTCAGCAACCATCACATCTTCCACTTCAAGCCATTTTTTCAATGAGTACCCCATAATATTAGGAGTAGATTTGATAGCTTTGACAAGCCGTTCAGCTTCTAATTTACTCACTTTTCTTTTGAAAACTGCAATCGTATTCATCTTCTCCAATATTTAATATCAAGTCCGGGTAATAACTTACGATATAGCTTTAATCAACACTTTTGACTCAAGTAGAAATTAAGGCTGTGTGCATTCCTAGTTTTATCGAAACTAATCATCCAGACATGATATTTTTGACAAAAGCCCAAATAAATATTATAGCAGTTAGGAGTAGACCTAAATAAAGATTAGAATAATTATTAAAAGTCGTCTTGAGCAACATAATGACACTATTCTTATCTTGAAACTCTTCAAGATTGTGACAGTCCATTTCTAATAATAAATTGCCAGATTCTTGTAAAGATTTTTCATAATACCTATATGTCAAGAATACAATGAGAAGACCAACAGTCCATACAAAATAGCTAAGAACCAGCCACAAAATAGCCGCTGGTGCTAAGGTTTTAATTCCGACAGTAACTTCAAAGGCAATCCCTATATTAATACACAGAAAAACTGACGTATAGTTTCCTAATTTATTCACAAAAATATGAGAAAAATATGTAAAATTAAGTGCGACTTTTTTGCAAATACTACTTGTGTCAAAGAAGCCAAAGTAATGTTGTTTTAAGAGGGATATTTTTATTTGTTTATCTCTTATTTTTGTTTGATAAATTTTCAAAAATATAGAATCTTTTATTGAGGCATAAATGGTCACAAAAATCATAAGTAACCCAACAATAATATAATTAATTAAAGAGTAAGGGAGGTAATATAAATAAGGACGTTTATACGCATCATATCCTTCTTTACTATCAAGTTCAATATATATATCTTCTGGATGTTTTTTAGTCCAGTATTCCCAGAAATCTGCCAGTTTTTGTGGAGCATACTCCAAATGGTAATACGGTACAATTATAATAACTGCCACAGCAATTGCTAACATGATAATACGAATAAAATTTCTGGCTTTTCTATATTCAGCAGGTATAGTGTTTTCAAAGCCAAAAAATTCATTAAATTCCTGCCGGAAGACTATAAAAACTATATAAATTTCAGTTAGAGAAAAAATAACAGTACGAATAAATTCAATAATCCCACCGTAATCCGTGTACCTTGTGAGCCAAGGTTTACTGTCAGCCAAAATATAAGACATAATTAGTGATAATCCACTACAAATTACAAAGAAGATTATAGTGATTAATAAGATGTAAGGAAAATTTGCTTCATTAGAGTCATAACTGAAAAATTTTGTCAATTCCTCTACAGTACGACTTAAAAAGAGCGGCTCAAAACCTTCATCTAAAAAAGATTGTTCTAAGGAAGGTTGTGATGTGGTAATTAGTAACTTAAAATTTTGTTCACTGCGGGAAGGTAAATAGGATTTGACTTGCTGATAATCCCTAATATCATCGAGTACGACCAGTACATCACCTTCTAGCCAGTCCGACCAACAATAATCAATCTGACTTTGTAAATCTCTATCTTCAGGTGGCTGTAAACCTAACCTTGACTTTGCAAAGTTGACTATTTGCTGCCCTAAATTCGCCTTTTGTCCCTGTAACCAGCAAATTCCGCCTGGATAAATCTGTTTTTCCCAAGCAAGCAGTGCATATTGTCGCGCCAGTTCTGTTTTACCTGGGCTGTTTTCTTCAGAATAAACCACAACCCTACCCTTTTGCTTCAACTGCTGGTGTAAGGTTTCAAGTTCAAGCTCTCGTCCGATAAATTCAACATCACTAGGGGGAATGTTATGTGGTTCTACCTTTTTCGGTTCCGGTTTGGGTGGAAGAAATTGTACTACATTTGCTTTGGCAATATTGACTATATTGTCAACTGTACCACCCGAAATCTCTGTGGAGAAGTCTGTTTGTAGCCTATTTCTCAGAGCTTGATCTATGCTTGCATCAGTTGAAGTACTTGACTGTAATTGTTCGAGTAAAGCTTGACCTTCTTCATCCTGACGTAGGGATTCTATGAAACGCCGGGCGAGACGAAGATCTTCATCCTTATAAGAACTAGATTCCATATCAACTATTCTCTGTTTGAACTACTAAAAATTCATATCTCCAGCATTAACAACACTGACAATCTTCCCGACCTCTCCACCATAGACTTGAACCAAAAACTCACTAATATCTTGTCCTTGAGTAGTATCCTTCATCAATTGGTTTAACTCCTGAGCAAACTTTGAGTCAGCTTCAGCTTTTTCTGCCAACACATCAACCAATGCTCTTTGGCGACTTTCAGTTTTAGGCTTCTCTTTTAAGCGTTCTAGTGTTTGTTTTGCGTACTCATCTTCATTAAATTTACTAACAATAGCTTGGTAGATAGCTTTTGTTTTTTCCCAAGCAAACTCTCCAGCTTTTTGGGCTGCACCTTCACCAGCTTTAGCTAGATCAGGAACCAGTAGAGATACTACTGATGTGGCAATTTGAACAATATTCATGGCATCAATCACTTACAGTGAAAATACTTTCTTGGATAGCATCGTGCTGCAATCTATACGATATCGTTTTCCCAAATCTACAAAAATTACGATAGACCTAAACACATCTCCACTTTAACATAGCTTTTTATAGATTTGGTGATATGGTGCGGTTTTGTGATGGTGATTTTGAGATTCATCAAGTTAGCCACCCCGACACCCCTTGGGCTGAGAAGAATAAAATTTATTATATTGGAGTTTAGACTAAATAGTTGAAAATAAAATCAAATAAAGGATTGAAAAAATATGGACTATCAACAGATGTGAGAAAAAACATCGGTGAAGCAGATTGAGGATTTGTGTGATTTTCACCCCTACATATAGTGTCTAATTTAATAGACATCTGCCATAATAAAAAATTAAATCAATTATTGCACAGAAATTATCAATTCTTTCCCCCTACTGCCTACTGCTTACTCCCTACCCCCTTTCAAAAATACATGACTGAATTTGAAACCAGTGACTCACTATTGCCTTTACCTGTGATGCCTTCAGAAGAAAATACCTTTGCTCATTACACAATGGTCTGTAGACTACCGGGTGTCATCGAACAAGTTATCAAAGACAATAATTTTCCTCCAACTATTGTCCAACAGTTAGAGTCTCTAACTGTAGATTTATTTGAAGGATGGGTACGACCCCTGATCGATGACTCAGGACCAGATGTAGCAGCTTGGACATCCTACTTAGAGTCTTTTGAAGGTAGAAGTTGGTTTGATTTACCGTTTTATTTTGCTGAAGCTTATTTTTTCCGACGTTTGTTGGAGGCAACAGATTATTTTGTGCCTGGAATTTGGCAAGGAATAGACCCTTTTTGTTATCAAAAACGCTTAAGTTTAGAAAAATCAATGGATGCTATCCGCGAAATTGGCGATCGCATTAATGGTTTAAATACTGCTCTACCAAAACAACAGAGTTATCAAATTTGTCTAACAGCTCTGTTGCAAACTGCTTTGTGGGGTAATCAAGCTGATTTGAGTTTATGGCTAGTTGAAACAGAGGACCGGACTACTAGAGACCTTCAACAACAACAATCTCACATATTAGTAGATGATACTTACAATTTAATCGACTATTTAAGTCATATTCAGGGGCAACGGATAGATTTAATTATAGATAATGCAGGTTTTGATTTAGTTTGCGATTTTTTTCTGATAGATTTCCTTTTGTCTACTCAAACTGCCAATATTGTTTACTTGCATTTGAAAGCACATCCAACTTTTGTCTCTGATGCTATGAGTCAAGATGTCTTTTACACTCTGGAAATCTTAGCTAATGATGTCTCAGAAAATTTACAAATGTTGGCAGCTCGCTTACAAGAATATATTAGTACTGGTCGTTTAATTTGCCGAGATGACTTTTTTTGGAATGCGCCATTAGCTTTTTGGGAAATGCCAGAGTCTGTGAGAGAGGAATTAGCTAAGGCAAGTTTGGTTTTGATTAAGGGTGATGCTAACTATCGCCGTATCTTGGGCGATCGCCACTGGTTATTTACTACCCCTTTGTCAGATATTGCTTATTATTTTCCTACACCATTTGTAGCTTTGCGTACCTTAAAGTCAGAAGTAGCAACTAGCTTAGAACCCGATCAAATCGAAATATTAAATGAAGAAGATCCTTTGTGGTTAACAAATGGTCAGTGGGGTGTGATTCAGTTTGTCATGCCTTGAAGAAGGGAGTAGGGGAGTGAGGGAGTGGGGGTACCCACCCCTAACCCCTCCCAGGAGGGGAATTTGGGGGGGTGGAGAGATGGGGAGATGGGGAGTCTCCAAAAATCAAAAGTAAAATCAATTCTTATCAAGAAATTATCAATTACTTCTCCCTATTGCCCATTGCCTATTCCCTATTCCCTCTTTTCTGGAAATATCTATTACAGGCAGATACATCAAGCCCGGCAATTCCCGGTAAAAGTCGGGGAAACCGTTCATAGCAATGTGACGGCAGAACCATCGACACTGGCGGTATCTCGCAATGCTTTGAGGAATATCCCCAAAGCGCCATTCCCATCTCTCGGCATTGAATGACCGCAATGCGGACATTTAAAATGCTTTGAGCCTCCTAATTTTTGATGAACATGACCACATTTTGTACAAGTTTTGGAAGTATATTCCTCAGTTACATCTATTACGGTTGCGCCTCGTTTTCAACCGTGGAACTTAAGAGTTTGCTTGAAACGATCATGTGCCCAATTTAGCATTTAGCGAACTGACGCACGAGTTCAGTTTGCGTTTCTTCTTTCCTGACTTGGCAACCATCTGGGATGACTCAAAAGTTGGGAGAAAGATGACGCGATACTCAGTCGTTAACCATTTTGCTACTTTTTTATGGACTTCATCTATGAGGTTTTTTATCCTAATAAACAACCTATTAATTTTTTTGTTTAATCCCTGTCTTTTGTACTTATTTTGACGACCTTTTAATGCGGTCTTAGTAGAGATTAGTTTGTCAATATGTTGCCCCAATCGAAATATTCTGGTAATATCCCGATTGCCTATATCAATAAACTTTTCTCCATCAAATCCCGTTAGAAAACTGCGAACACCAGGGTCTAACGCTATGATGGATTGACTCTGAGAGTTTTCTGGTTTAAACTCTATTGGAAATACGGCAAACCAGCGTTTTTTCTCATAAACCAACTGAGTCTCTGCATTCCAAGATTGTTCCAAATCGCAAGTTTTATATGTCCCTCCTTTTTGCTTTTGTTGGTATTCGACATTAATAGTAGGAAGTGGCTCTGATGCCAGGATATTCAATCCTTTGGTTAATGATGGCAACCAAGTACCTTTTTTAAAGTCTTCGACCCTAAATTTAATTGATTGTATTCGATCTCTAATCGAACGAAATTTTCCGCAACTTGGCTGTTCAGTCCCACTTTTACGACTAGCTTTAAATGCACCACAAATTAGGTTCAGACTATTAAACTCATAAGGGAAAAGATAATTTTGAGTTTTTGACAAGTTCTGGACAGATTACTATATTGGCTCAATCTGATACTAAATTGATAAGTTTGAATGTGATTATTTCCTAATAGACATCTCCAATAATAAAAAATAAAATCAACTATCGTACAGAAATTATCAATTCTTTCCCCCTGCTCCCTACTCCCTACTCCCTACTCCCTACTCCCTCTTTTCTGAAGATGTCTAATAGTTTAGGTTGAACCGAATCATCTGTCCAATATAAAATGAAAGATTCAGTAGCTCAAAAAAAGTAAAAAATGAAACTGGCAGCAAGAGTCGGCAAAGTACCACCTTCCCTAACCTTAGTTATCTCAGCTAAAGCTAAAGCAATGCAAGCTGAGGGAATAGATGTATGTAGTTTTAGTGCCGGGGAACCTGACTTTGATACCCCAGAGCATATCAAAGCAGCAGCCCAAAAAGCACTGGATGCTGGCAAGACAAAATATGGCCCAGCGGCGGGAGAACCTAAACTCAGAGAAGCGATCGCCCAAAAGTTATCTAGGGAAAATGGCCTAAACTACAAAGCAGAAAATATTATTGTCACTAATGGGGGAAAACATTCTCTGTTTAATCTGATGATGGCACTGATTGAACCTGGAGATGAAGTAATTATTCCTGCACCCTACTGGTTAAGTTATCCAGAAATGGTCAAACTGATGGGTGGAGAGCCAGTAATTTTGACTACTGATGCCCAGACGAATTATAAAGTTACACCAGAGCAACTACGCCAAGCTATTACTAGCAAAACAAAATTATTCGTTCTTAATTCTCCTTCTAATCCAACTGGGATGGTTTATAGTCCAGCAGAAGTTAAAGCATTAGCAGAAGTAATAGTAGAAAAGGATATCTTAGTAGTTTCTGATGAAATTTATGAGAAGATTATTTATGATGATATTCAACATCTCAGTATTGGGGCAGTCAACTCAGATGTTTTGAACAAAACTATTATTAGTAGTGGATTTGCTAAAGCATACTCTATGACAGGTTGGCGGATCGGATATTTGGCCGCACCGATGGAATTGATTAACGCTACACTCAAAATTCAAAGTCATAGTACCTCAAATGTTTGTACTTTTGCTCAGTATGGAGCGATCGCTGCATTGGAGTCATCTCAAGACTGTGTGGAAAAAATGCGTCAAGCTTTTGCTAAACGTCGGCAGGTAATTTATGATTTATTGAATGCTATACCAGGAATTACTTGTAGCAAACCTGAAGGAGCTTTCTATATGTTTGTCAATATTAGTAAAATTTCTAGCAGTTCCCTAGAATTTTGTAATGCTTTATTAGCAGAGCAAAACGTCGCTGTTATTCCTGGTATTGCTTTCGGTGCAGATGACCACATTAGGATATCTTACGCTACTGACTTAGCAACTATAGAAAAAGGGATAGCAAGGTTGGAAAAGTTTGTGCAATCGCGTAACTAAACAGAAAAACAGGCGGGAGGAAGTTAGCCAGGGTGTTTTAATCCCTGGTTGAATAACGACACGCGGGTTTTAACCCATAGTTACTTTCCGGTCTGGTTTTCAATATACTTGATCACTGTTTCAGTGCCAGATTTCTCCTTGTTCCTTCTTCCTTTTTCCTTCTGCTATATATCTATGGTTATTTCCATTTTTTTTTTCTTTCTCTTTCCCTAGCTTAACGGTGAATTTCAAAACTTTGAAGTCCTTCGGGTTGCTCATATTTTATAGTCACATCATTGACAATAGCTGATTTAGGGCCTCTATAACACCAGTTAATAATTTTTTCCACAGCTTGATTGCTACCTTCAAAAACAGCTTCTACTTTTCCATCAGGTAGATTTTTCACCCAACCACTGACATTTATATTAACTGCTGTTTCTAATGTGGAGAATCGATATCCGACTCCCTGAACTTTTCCGGAAATAAAAACATGAGCACGAGTAGGAGTGAGAGATGTTGACTGGTTTTCCATTGTCATTTTATTTTGTATTGATTATACCAGGACTTACGGAGTAAAGCTGCATATAGTATATAGTTTGGTCATTATCGCTGATCAAACCACTATAATTAGTGCCGTTGCGTAAGTACTGTATATATAAAATATCTATAGTTTATGGTACGATAAAACTCAACATAAATTCAGTTTCTAGGAGTGTAATTTATGGGTACTCATCAGAGAAACTAAGTGGTAGTTAAAATTATGCTTATAACATCATTGATAGTAGTTACAGTTGTCAGTGTTATGCTAGGGATAAGTTGTGCTTACTGGTTATTTGAAAAGCGGTTAAAAAAACAAGCGAAAAGCTATGAAAAACAATTACGAGAAACCCATGAACAAATCTATGATCTTGAGCAAGCACAACAAGAAGAAATTAAATTATTAAATATAGATTATCAACAGAGAATTAAACAAAAAGAAGAACTTGAACAACAACTCAAACATAGCTTAGAAGAAATTAAAGTTTTAGAAGTAAAATATCAGAAAAAATTGAGAGAAAAAGTCAACTCCGAAAAACAATTAAATAAACACAACAAAGAATTGCAAGATAAAATTAAATTAATACAAGCAGAACATATACATAATTTAGAATCGGCTGAAGCAAAATCACAAGAAAAAATTAGAGAATTGACAGATAAATATTGTCAGCAGATAGTAGATTTAGAACAAGAACATCGACTTAAAAAACAAAAAATTAACAATTTTTTGCAGGTAAAATATCACAAAAATCTTCAATATTTATCAGAGACTCATCAGCAAAAAATTAAAGAAATTACCAGATATTTAGAAGAAAAAAATCAACAAGAAATTTTCAGGTTGAAGAAGTATCATAAACAAAAAGTCAGAGAAACTATTAAATATTTAGAAGAAAAACATCAAACTAAGCTCCAAGTTAAAATCAAAGAACTAGAAGAAATTCATCAAGAATCTATCTTAGAAGCAATAGGAGCGATAACTACTCAACATCAAAATCAGCTTCAGCAAAAAATCAAGGAATTAAAACAAAAATATGATACTGAGCTTCAAGCAACAATTAAATCTCTTAAAGCTAAGCATGAAAGTCAAATTAGAGAACTTATACAATAATATCAAATCCGGTAGCATCAGTGTAATTAGATTCATAGTGTAGGGAGTGTGGGGAGATGGGAAGATAAAAAAAGATGTGGCAATAGCGCTGTGATGAAACATTTTTTTATACCGAACCCGAGTGGATTTGATATAAATTCAAAATCGAACACTGCTCTATAAAACTGACACAAAGCGTCACATAACATGACAAATTGATGTTTACTTCCTGCTTCTTGTGAGGCCGTCGGCGGTTACTCATCCACAGGCATTAACGGTCAAGCCAACCGCATCTGTACAGTCTATACCTACATTTAAGTCTTTGTCAATCAACATCAGAAAAAATCCTCAAACCCTAACTGCGCCGTTCCTAGTAGGGAGCGGGATTTCTTCTGAGGTCTATGTCTATATAGATAGACTGCCAGAAATGTTTAAGTCGCGATTAGTGCAGAAGATACAAAGCGTCACCATCGGTTACTACTTGCCTGTGAGAACTAGCGTATTATATCGCGCTCCGTATCGCAAATTGTTAACTAAGTCCAAACTCTATCGGAGCATAAATTTGGGAGATTTATTCCAAATTGAGAGGTAATATCATGTCCGTTAGTATCGTTTGTGTAAACCCAAGGGTAAATATCTACAATGGAAATTTCGGTTTTTTCTTGCTCAATAGTCTTCCTCCCTCTTCCCTCTTCCTTGTTCCTTCTTCCTTTTTCCTTACCTTTGCTATACAATACCGATGCTACCGGACATAATATGAATGTTTTTATTATACCATTTTAAAAAAAGAAAGAATGTTACAAATAATCAGATCAATCAAAAGACTTTACAGGAGATATTCCTTTGACGACAAAGATAACTTACGACCTAATAAACTGTATTGAAGCTATTCATTCTGACTCCTGACTCCTGTACGTCGCCAATCCGACGGATCCCCTGCCTGACTCCTAAGAAATAACCTAACTATTTGTAGCAAAGATTTATAAAATTGGTATTACACTTAATCATCCGGACATAGTATAATATCAAATCCGGTTAAACAACCATAGAATGGTTAAGTTAGGAGGAGTCAGGAGTCAGGAGTCAGGAGTCAGGAGAAGAAAGAATTACAAAGATGAGCGTGGTTATGACGATTGAAGATTTTTTTGATGTCCAATTAAACGGATTTGATATAAAACCGAGAAAATACAGAATAACTCAATTCTCAACTAGGAATAGGTCTTCTATCACTTAGTAGTGAAGCGCGAAAGATGTTTGTTTGAGAGTCTAATTAAACTTTGATAAGATTAAATGAATATAGATAATTTCCCTACTGATTAACTCTCAATTCTTTAACTTTTTAATAAACATCAAGGTGTCTTGGTAAGATTGAATCCTACCACCTTGTTGATAAAGTTCTGCTGCTTTTTCTAAGTCTTTTATTGCTTTTTGAAGTTGTTCATTTGCTGTGGTTATATCTGCCATTTTTTGATAAATAAGACTATTTTGATAAAAAACATGAGCACGATTATAATAGGCATCAGCATACCCTGGATTCAGTTCAATTGCTTTAGTATAATCTTTGATTGAACTCGGATTTCGTGTTATTTCGTGAGGATTAACTAACAAACTCCGGGCGATACCCATATTAAAATATATTTCTGGGGTATTATTAGGTTGCTTTTCTAAAGCACGATTAAAATTAGCGATCGCCTCCCAAGCATCCCCTTGATCCAAATAACTTATACCTCTAAAATATAAACCTTCAGCGCTCTGAGGATTAATTGTTGAAACAGGAGAACTAACTGTAGGAGTATCATCCAAAATTAAGTCTGAAGGATTAATACCAGCATCAGATAATTTTCTGATAAAACTATTAATAGGAACCGCAGCATTAAACCCTGTTTTAATTGGCGCTACATCTCCAGAATTAGTTTGAGCAAAACCAAATTCTCCTTGTCCATGAATACCAATAACGCGACCATCAGAATCAAATACTGGACCACCACTCATCCCACTCCAAGTAACAGCTTGATAACGCAAAGTATAACCTTCCGGGCGACTTTTAGGGCGACTGGTTACTAATCCTGGAGATAATTCTGGTGCCCTTTCAGTGTTAAATAAACCGCCAGTAGCAGGATAACCAAATACATATATTTGGGAACCAATAACTGATTGTTCAGAATTACCTAAAGTCGCTACTGGATATGTTTCTGTAGTTTCAAATTTAAGTATAGCTAAATCGGGTTCTTCATCAGTTGTCTGTAAACTCACTACCTCTACTACTGAATAGTCTTTTTCTAGATTAGTTCTAATACTATATTTAATAGTAGAATCTTCTACTACATGATTAACAGTGAGGACAGTATAAATATTACCATTTTTAGCAATAATAACACCCGAACCATCACCTAAGTTACTATTGATTTGCACTGTAATTGGTATGGCAATTTCTGCCACTTCTTGAGCCGTTTTAGCATTTGCTGCTGTCGAAATATTAATAACAATTGCTGCTACTGTAGCAGTACCTAATAAATAAGTATTGAGAGAATTAAAACGAGACCAAATCATAATTTTATGATCCTAGAATCTAGACAAAGTGAATATTAGATGACTATTTACTACAAATGACGTAAATTAAAGAAATTTGTTCTCCATCTTGAAGCAGAGTATATAGTATTAATTTTTTAACTACTGATTATCAGCAAAATCTACTAATTGATGTTGACTACCATACTACAATTTATAGCGCTGTGCGCAGGCAACAGCTCATCTGGCAACAGCTCATCTGGCAACAGGGGGAATAAAAAACCGATAATATAAGACTTCTAGCTATTGGACAGTTATTGTAATTTGTCAATATGCCAGCGCACATTGCTATAGTATAGTAATCAATGCAGAATTTGTAAAAAATTAAAAAATAGATAATAAAATCTGAAACTCTGACCACTATTCTCTGATTCTAAAGTCCCTATAAATTTTATACACAACCACACTGAGAATAGCTCTGCATACCAATTATTTTTAATTTAGCTAAACTAAAAAAGAGGCGTTGCATATTTGTGGGATGAATTGTTTGCTTGGACAAAAAAGAAGTATGAAGTATTAAGGATGAGATTTACCTGTTCAAAAAAGATTCATCCCGCCTCTCAGCAACGCCAAAAAAGAAAATGTATCATCACAAAAAAACATTATCTCTCAAGAAATATGCATAGAAAATCCACAAATATTACTTGAAATATTGACAAAAACTTGATCTTTTTGACCTAAATATTAATAAAAAATTAATCCAAAATAAAAAATTATTGTTGATCATAAAAATATGAATATTGACTAGATATAAATAAATGTCGCCCAACTAAAATTGATTTCGGCTTTGATAATATCAAACCTAGAAATATTGTTTTGTAAAATCTCTGAACAAATTAAAAAATTACCTCAAGAAAAATAATAATGGCTAATATAAATCACAAACTCAGATCTACCAGCACAAGTCTAAGGCTTGGTTGTGCCATTATGAGTGAAAGTAATGAGACAAATACTATTAAATACGATTTTGAGGTATCTCCTCATCGTGGACCTGCTACCGGGAATAACTATTACGGGTCTTTCAGTTTTAATGGCTCGAAATTAACTGGCAAAGGCATAGAATTTATAAAACTTGATAACTTTGACTTGAGTTTTTTAAATTTTGACTATAGCAACGCTGATTTATTATTTGGAGAAGCTGTATTTAGAAATGGCAACTTTCTAGGATTAATTGCAAGTAGCGAAGAGTTTTCTTTTGTCTCTGGATTTTTAGATTTATCTGAAGCATATTTTGCCTATGATATTAACTCTAATTTTGGAGCCGCAGATCTAACATTCTGTTTAAGACAAGTTACTGATGATAATTTTGAAACTTTATATAGTTCTGAAGCTAGTTTTATAATGGGAGCATAGACTTAAATCTTGGAATAACAGTCTAATTTATGAAGTAGTATTTCTGTTGCCTATCTAAATGTTGCCAAATGCTATACTTAGGTAACACTTCAGTTATTAAGTAATTAACACTGGCCAAATGACTTTGTACTAATTAGCAGCCCAGTGAATGTTAATTATTATTATGTTTACTTCTCTCTAGGAAAGTTGCATATAACGTCCCTACCTACTCCCCAACTCAAGAAAATATAGAAAAGTTTTTGATAAATGGTATTATTCTTCTTCATCGCTCCTAATACTGCCGTCTGGCATAATTGTATTATCAAAAATTACCCCATTTAAGTTAGCATTTTCTAAATTAGCATTAGTCAAATTAGCATTAGTAAAATCAGCTCCATTTAAGTTAGCATTTTCTAAATTAGCATTAGTAAAATCTGTATCACTCAAGTCTGTGTCACTCAAATTTGCACCACTTAAATTGGCATTACTAAAATTAGCAGAATTTATTTCTTGTTCGGATAAATCTACATTACTTAAATCTTTGCCACTCAGGTCGCTGCCATAACCAATAAACATTAATCCTGCTTCATCAGGGTCAATTTCTGGTGGTATATCCTGTGGTTCTAAGTACCAAGCATTCTGAAAATTAACATTAGAATAGTTAGCTTTACTCCAACCAGACATAGCTTTAATTTGAGCATGACTGAAGTCAGCATTACTCAGATTTGAACCCTGAATATAAACATCATAAAAAGTGGTGTGACTAAGATTCGCATTGTTCAAATTACACTCATCAAAAGTAACTTCGCTTAAATCTGCATGACTAATATTTGTACTACTCAAATTACAGTGCATAAAAGTGGATTGAAAGCCCCCCATTTGAGTTAAATTAGCATTAGTAAAATTGGAATCATCTATGGTGCTATGGTCATAATTTGTATCTGTTAAATCTGCATTGGTTAAATCTAGATTTTGCCAAGATATTCCTTCTAAGTTGGCGTGACTGAGATTAGCATTTCTGAAAGTAGTATTTTCTACTTCCGTACTAACTAACTGAGCATTACTTAAATTAGCATTATCTAAATTCACATTTTGCAATTTTGCTCTGCTGAGATTGGCAGAACTGAGATTAATTTCCTCTAGAGAAATATTGCTTAATTCCAGGTATTCTAATTCCACACCAGAAAAATCTCTTTCTCCAGCTTGATAGCGTTGGATTAATTCATCGCTATTCATATTTTTTTCTCCAGTAGTAAATGGGAAAATAATATCATATAGCAGAAGGAAGAGGGAAAAGGGAAGAGGGAAGAGGGAAGAGGGAAGAAGGAAAAATATCGCTTTGTCTGAGTTTTAAGCTAAGGAAAAAGGAAGAGGGAAGAGGGAAGAGGGAAGAAGGAAAAATATCGCTTTGTCTGAGTTTTAAGCTTTTAATCTATCCTAACTTTTCACCTACCACCTAAAACCTTCTTCAAAAAGTAAAAAACAGTCCGTAACGTACCAGTAAAAGTCGTGCCATTACTCTTCTGATTGCTAGAATCAAAAACAACTTGCAAAACAGGAAAAATCTGAATATTATCATTCACGGCATAATTATAAAAAACTGCCAAATTTGTCTGAGTTGAATTACCGAAAAATTGTGGGTATGCGCCTCCCCTTTTCAGGGGATAATAAGCGGTCGTTAGCGCAGCTTCCCGAAGGGTGGGATGGCGTACTTCGGAGCGGGTCTGTAAGAACGGGTCTCCTCGCCATATCCAATCGACCAAGAGAAGAAAAATTTTCATGATTAGTCAATCCTCTTCTTTTCCAGGAGAGGTAATAATTAGGGTTTGCGCTCAAAAGTATTTTAGTAGGGGTAGGAGACAGGAGACAACCCACCCCCAACCCCTCCGGTGGAGGGGAGAAATGGATCGGGAGCGAGGAAGTAGGAGCGGGCGTTTTGTCCCTTGATTGTTCTGCCCAACTATGTGCCTAAAAGACCCTCCTTTTTGAGCGTTTTAGACTGAAACAGGCGCACTTTTTTCGTTCCCAAAAAGGCACTTGTCTTTATATGTCAATGCTTTTATATTTAATCAGCAACCCTAATTAATTATTAATTATTAATTGTTGAACAATTTAATTCACAACAAAAGTCTACTCCACTGCTACCCCAAAGCGATCGCCTTGTTGCAAAACATCTAATATCATGTCCAGTTAAATAGTTCTAATTACAGCTCGTAGTAGGGATTTAGCCTTTGAGAAACCTATATTAGGGCTAAAATATCTCATATATAGCAATGTGCGCTGGCATATTTACAAATGACAGGAACTGTCCAATAGCTAAAAGTTTTATCTTATCAGCTTTTTATTCCCCCTTCCGGAGCTGTTGCCTTCCGGAGCTGTTGCCTGCGCACAGCGCTATAGTTTTTCTTCAGTAGTATGGGCTAAATTGGACATATCTACAGCCATGAATTGCCATGGATTAACATGGTTTTAGAGCCGGAATATAAATATTATCATACCGATTAAACGAATATACTATTAATTATTTCTGACTACTTCAAAAGTAAAAAACAGTCCGTAACGTACCAGTAAAAATCGTGCCATTACTCTTTTGATTACTAGGGTCAAAAACAAGTTGCAAAACAGGAGAAATCTGAATATTATCGTTCACTGCATAATTATAAAAAACTTCCAAATTTGTCTGAGTTGAATTACCAATTTCATCCACAACAAAAGGCTGTCCAACTGCTACCCCCAAGCGATCGCCTTCTTGCAAAACATCTAATCCAGAAATACCTGCCATCCAATAGTTCGGATTGATATCCCCAAAATCTGTATCATCATAGCTGCTATAACCATAGCGACCAAAAACAGCAAACTTGCCAGAAAAACCCCACTCAAAATTCACTCCCACTGCATCAAAATTGCGAGCAAAAACTTTTCCTCCACTGTAAAGCAAACGTAGACTAAATCTAGAGGAAGGATTATATTCAAATTCCACCATTCCTTGATGAAAACCAAATAGACCCCGTGAACCCCTGCCATCAGAATAGAGTAGTGATGTAAACACAGAAACTGGCAACGGACCTTGACCATTTTGGGAAGGGTTAGCTGAATCTGGAGCAATATATAAAGCACGAAGGTTGAAAGCACTGCCACCAGGATTCCATTCTAATATTGCTCCACCACCAATGCCATTAACAGGAAATGCAACGTAGTTATAAACTAGGTTTTCTGTGGAAAAGTCGCGAAAGCTTAAATCGGCGTAACTGTTATTATCTATATAATCCAACGCTTCAATTAACGGTCCGATAGATAGAGACAAATTTTCCACGACCTGAAAACTGTAGAATACTCTCCCAATACCAACATCGTCATTTCGTGGGGGACGTTTGGAGAAATCTAGAATACTGCCAAAGTTGGGTTCGAGTATAGCTGTAGCATTATCAATAAAGCCATTACTACCAGTATCAACCCGTAGTTTTAATAAGTCTGTACCTCGGAAACTGGTATCAAAATCTAAAGCTACTCGATAGAGAAAGGTCGCTTGAGGGTTTTCGTCTGCAAGCTCTATTCCATTGGGGTCAATGAGGCGATCGCCGTCAAACCCACCAGCGTTTACTGCAAAAATTGTCTGACCGTTTAATTTGGTAGTAGTAGAAAACTGTTGTGCTTCTAAAGCATCTACTCGATTTTCTAAACCCTCAGCGCGTGCTTTCAGGTTAGCTATTTCTACTTGAAAATCTTGTATAAGTCTTTCGATAACTATCAGGTCATCTTGTTGAATTAATTCTGCTTGATTTTCTGCCAGGAAACTTTCGATGGTTTGCCAACAAGCATTTACAGCTGCGGCAAATTCATATCTGGTGATGGCGCGGTTGCCTCGGTAAGTATTGTCAGGATAACCGGAGAGACAGTCGTAGCGGTCGCGTAAACTTATTAATGCTTCATCGGCCCAGTCGGAGGGTAAAATATCATCTAGTTGGTAAACAGGTATTTGTTGAGTAATGGGGTCATTAGACTTAGAATTACTAAATTCTTCAGTATACTTTTTAATTTCTCCCATCAGCTCCTGTTTTTCTTCTGTTGCCAGAGTAGGGCGAGTGCTTAAACATGACAAATTGATTAAAATCAAGCTAATAACGATACATATTTTACGATTATGATTTTTTTTATAAATACCATGAATTTCAAATATTTGCAAAACATTTCTCCCTAAAAGTAGTCTATTGTGATGTCAGATTTTATCATTAATACGAGACAATTTAGTCTTGGGAGGCGGGAGAAATTAGGAAAAAAATCTTGTTGGAATTAACAATTTATACGCTGTTGGCAAACAAAATATTTAGGTAGTCCTGCATGGGTTTTGGTGAAGATATATATTTTTTAATTTCTCCCATACTCCCCTCCACGGTCGGGGTTAGGGGTGGGTCCCCATCTTCCCAAATTCCCCTCCACCGGAGGGGGAGGGGTTAGGGGTGGGTCCCCATCTCCCCACACTCTCTCTACCATTACTATGCACGGCATTGCTGAATTAAGGTATGAAAGAGGTTTATAGGGAACAGGGAACAGGGAACAGGGAAAAGTTAATATTAACAAGTAGTTCAAACCATCCAAAATAAAAAATTCCAAATATAGCAATGAGCGCTCAGGTATTTACAATGTCCAGCTCAAAGTGCAGTAAGCGAAAAGGTGTACAAAAAATAATGTGTAAATATGCCAGCGCACATTGCTATACAAAATTATCAAGTCATACCCAGAATCAGCAACGCCCTATGCACCACCACCAATATTTAGTAGGGTGTGTGACGGTACGCTTACCATTTTTGGAATAATGATAGAACTCCGTTCCGCTTCGCGATCGGTTTTATATCATGTCCGCTGGGGCGCGTTCGTGTAAACCCAAAGGTGAATATCTACAGGAAATTTAAGTTTTTTCTTGCTCTTAAGTATTCTTGCCTGTTCCCTGTTCCCAGCTCCGGTGTTCCCTACCCTTGCTATACAATACCGATGCTACCGGACATGATATTACACCTCACGCACCTCATACTTTAGGAGGCGTGGGTTACATTTCATTAACGCACCCTACGCGATCTAATATTTATTTGATATCAAATCCGTTTAATTGGACATAAAAAAAATCTTCAATCGTCATAACTACCCTCATCTTTGTAATTCTTTCTCCTCCTGACTCCTGTCTCCTGACTCCTGAGGACTCCTAACTTAACCATTCTATGGCTGTTTAACCGGATTTGATATGACTTCTGCCTTCTGCCTTCTGCCTTCCCTTTGCAATTATTTCAAACGTATGTTTTAATCTAAAGAAATCAAACGATTGTTTTAAATGTCCATTTGAATCTAACTTAATAAAAATTTTATAATCTCTACTTAAGCTAAATTTTAAAGCAATGACAGAGAATAATTTGCTAGACTCTAAACCCCATGAAATTAATGGCAAAGTGGAAATCTTAACTGAAAAGATGGAAACTTTACCAATTCAGTCAGAAGTCACTAATTTCAAACCTAAAGTCAAGGATAGAAAATTTCTTCGCGTTGGTCTCGTGTTGGTGACTCTAGGAATAGCTTTTGGCGGTCTAAAATTTATTCAGGAGCGGAATATTTCTGCCAAACCAAACTTAGAAACCACTCTTCCCAATATCCTATCCGTTCAAGCTATCCCAATTAAATTAGTAAACTCCTATTCCGTTTCCCAGAGTTACACAGGAATTGTAGAAGCCAAAAGAACCAGTGAATTAGGTTTTGAACAATCTGGTTTACTCACATCTATATATATAGAAGAAGGAGAAGAAGTAACCAAGGGAACAATTATCGCTCAACTCGACACTAGCCAAACAAAAGCTCAAAAAGCAGTATTAATAGCACAGAAAGATAGAGCGATCGCCACACTCAAAGAACTAGAAAACGGAGCAAGGCCAGAAGTAATTGCAGCGACCCGTGCATCCCTACTCCAAGAACAAGCCAAATTACGGGAATTGCAAACTGGACCGAGACCAGAATTAATTGCAGCGACTCGCGCATCCTTACTCCAAGAACAAGCCAAATTACAGGAGTTGCAAACTGGACCGAGACCAGAAGTAATTGCAGCGACTCGTGCATCCCTACTCCAAGAACAAGCAAAATTGCAGGAGTTGCAAACCGGACCGCGTACTGAAGATATTGAAGTTGCTCGTTCGGGAGTTTTGGACTTAGAAGAACAATTAAATCTCGCTCGCCTTCAGGAAAAACGACGTGAAGAACTTTATACCGAAGGAGCAATTTCTCAAGAGCAGTTTGACGAAGCTTCAACCCAAGCAGATACTTTACAAGCAAGACTGGAGCAAGCAAAGAGCGAACTAGAGAAACTGGAAACAGGTACTCGTAGGGAACAAGTAGAAGCTCAACAAGCGCGGGTACGTCAGGCACAAAGTCAGTTAGACGAACTTATTGCTGGAACTCGCAGCGAACAAATAGAAGCTCAACGAGCTAGGGTAGGTCAGGTGCAAAGTCAGTTAGACGAACTGATTGCTGGAACTCGTAGGGAACAAATAGAAGCTCAACGAGCTAGGGTAGGTCAGGTGCAAAGTCAGTTAGACGAACTGATTGCTGGAACTCGCAGGGAACAAATAGAAGCTCAACAAGCAGAAATTAGACGTTTCGAGGCACAAATTTCTGAAATTGATGTTGTTCTGAGAAAGAGTACTCTATTTGCACCTTTTTCTGGTACTGTTTCAGTCCGACATTTAGATGAGGGAGTTGTGGTTAATGCTGGTCAGGGTGTTGTGCGTTTGCTTGAGGGTGGTGAAAGGAAGGTTAGAGTTGGGGTGCCACCAGGGAAGACTTCCAGTCTGAGAGTTGGCAGTCAGCAGGAAGTTAGGGTGGGAGAGAGAATTTATAGTGCAAGAGTGCTGTCGATATTACCAGAAGTAGATTCTATGACTCGGACGCAAACTGTGATTTTGGCACTACCTCAAGCTATTGCTCCTGGTACTGTTGTTCGTCTGGGATTAAATCAGACTCATGAGATGGAAGGATATTGGTTGCCTACTTCTGCTTTAGTTTGGGGGGAGCGGGGGTTGTTGGCAAGTTATGCTCTTGTACCGCCTTCGCAGTCAGATTTGAATTTACCTGCGGGAACTTATCAGACTGAAAAACGAATGGTTGAGGTGTTGCATACTGAGGGAGAGCGGAGTTTGGTGCGCGGAGTTTTGCAACCGGGAGATTTGATTGTGACTAATGGAACTAATCAATTGGCACCTGGGCAGTTTGTGAAGTCAGAAGTCAGAAGTCAGAAGTCAGAAGTCAGAAGTTAGATGAAGTTTAGGCAACTTTGTAGATTGGGTTGACATCCGGAAACCTAACAAAAATTTGTAATTTTTGAGTTGCGAGATATGCTTAACCTGAATGATAACTTTGTAGGTTGGGTTGACGTAAGGAAACCCAACAAAGATTTGTAATTGTTGGGTGGCGCTATCGCTTAACCCAACCTACTGAATACTGTTGTGGTAACAAATATTGCTGGATAATTCACAAGCATTATAATGCACCAACACAAAGAGTTGTAATTGTTGGGTTGCGCTCCGACGCTTAACCCAACCTACTGGATACTACTGGATACTGCATATCTTTCTTCAAACAAGAAGTATAGTAATATGAAATTTTCTCATTGCTTAGAAAGGGATAATATCTATGGTTTCTCCAATGCGATGGTTGTCTATTCTCAGTGTTAATAGTCTGATGTTATTTAATATCGGTTTTCCTCTCTTAATATTGCCAAGTATTTTGAATGAGGGAGAAGTTGCTGCTCAAACCAACCCTAATGCTGAAGCAGAAAAAGTCTTTGATGAAGGAATGAAACTTTATCAGGAAGGAACAGCAGAATCTCTCAGGGGGGCGGTCCCAAAATGGGAAGAGGCACTATTACTATTTAGGAAAACAGGTAACTTGAGCAGGGAAGCAACTACTCTCAATAATATTGGTTCTGTCTACGATAGCTTAGGAGAAAAACAAATTGCACTCAATTTCTACCAGCAAGCTTTACCTCTAAGACGACAAGTAGGCGATCGGGGTGGAGAAGCAACCACTCTCAATAATATTGGGTTTGTGTACAATAGCTTAGGAGAAAAACAAATTGCACTCAAATTCTACCAGCAAGCTTTACCTATATATCAACAAGTAGGCGATCGCTTTGGGAAAGCAATTACTCTCAATAATATTGGTATTGTTTACGATAGCTTAGGAGAAAAACAAACAGCACTCAATTTCTACCAACAAGCTTTAATTCTGAGACAACAAGTAGGCGATCGCTTTGGGAAAGCAGGTTCTCTCAATAATATTGGTCTTGTTTACGATAGCTTAGGAGAAAAACAAACAGCACTTAATTTCTACCAGCAAGCTTTACCTATATATCAACAACTAGGTTATCGTCGTGGGGAAGCAACTGTTCTCAATAATATTGGCCTTGTTTACGATAGTTTAGGAGAAAAACAAACAGCACTTAATTTCTACCAGCAAGCTTTACCTATATATCAACAAGTAGGCGATCGGGGTGGAGAAGCAACCACTCTCAATAATATTGGTCTTGTTTACGATAGTTTAGGAGAAAAACAAACAGCACTTAATTTCTACCAGCAAGCTTTACCTATATATCAACAAGTAGGTTATCGTCGTGGAGAAGCAACCACTCTCAATAATATTGGCCTTATTTACGATAGTTTAGGAGAAAAACAAACAGCACTCAATTTCTACAATCAATCTTTAACTCTAGATCAGCAAGTAGGCGATCAAAGTGGGCAAGCAATTACTCTTTATAATATTGCTAGGCTCAAACGAGGCGAAGGTAAACTTACTGAAAGTCTAGCTACCATCGAAAAATCCCTAGAAATAATCGAAAACCTCCGGACTAAGGTTGCTAGTCCCGAACTTCGCGCCTCCTACTTCGCTACCGTTCAGGATAGATACGAATTCAACATCGACTTACTGATGCAACTGCACCAACAACAACCAAACCAAGGCTATGATGGTAAAGCCTTCCACGCTAGTGAACGCAGTCGCGCTCGTACTCTTATTGAACTCCTCAACGAAGCTAGTGTTAATATCCGCCAAGGAATAGATCCCCAACTAGCTACAGCAGAAACAGAGCTGCAACAACAACTCAATACTATCGAAACCCAACGTATCCAACTCCTAAGTGGAGAATACACCCCCGAACAAAAAGCTAATATAGAAAAAACAAGAGACAAACTTATAGATGAATACGACAAACTCCGCGCCAAAATTCGTACCGCAAGCCCAAATTATGCAGCCATAACCCAACCTCAACCCCTCACCCTCAAGGAAGTTCAACAACAGGTGCTTGATAACGACACCTTACTTCTACAATATTCCTTGGGAAAAAAAAGCAGCTATTTGTGGGCAGTCACCAAAGACAGCATCCATAGTTATCAACTTCCTACCGAAGCAGAAATTAAAAATGCTGCTATAGAGTTGATGGTGAGAATAACAAGTTCACGAGAACGCAACAACATAGCAAAAGTTGATAGTGCTGCTGATGCTCTGACAGAAATTATTCTCAAACCAGTTGCCGATAAATTCAACAAAAAACGTCTATTAATAGTTGCCGATCGCTTCTTACAAGAAATTCCTTTTTCTGCCTTATCAATACCAAATACCGATGGAGAAAGTGATGGTTATCAACCTTTAATAGTTAATCACGAAATAGTAAATCTCCCTTCAGCTACTACTATTGCGAATATCCGCAATAGCACAAAATCTCGGAAACTTGCCCCGAAGAAAGTGGCTATTATTGCTGACCCAGTATTTAGTCCGGAAGATGGCAGAGTTATTTCAGCGAAAAGCGATCGGTCATCAGTTATCAGTGGTAAAATCAACACAGCATCTACATCAGAAAACCGCAGTCGTGCTTTACCCCTAGAGGCACAACAATTAGATAGGGCAGCTAGAGATGTTGGTATTAAGTGGGATAGACTTCCTGCTACTCGCACTGAAGCAGAAGCAATTATGGCTTTATTACCAGAGTCAGAACGCACTCAAGCTTTCGATTTTCAGGCTAACCGGAAAACTGCAACCAGCAAGGAATTAGGCCAATATCAGATTGTCCATTTTGCCACTCATGGTTTTGCTAATGGTAAGCAACCAGAATTATCAGGGGTTGTCATGTCGTTAGTGGATAAAAATGGTAACTGGCAAAACGGTTTCCTCCGACTGAATGATATTTTCAATCTGAATTTGCCAGCAGAATTAGTAGTATTGAGTGCGTGTCAAACAGCTCAGGGAAAGGATATTAAAGGAGAAGGTTTAGTAGGGTTGACAAGGGGGTTTATGTATGCCGGGGCAAAACGGGTGGTAGGTTCGTTGTGGGTTGTGGATGATGCTGCAACGGCGGACTTGATGTCGCAGTTTTATCAGGGGATGTTAGAGCAGGGGTTATCGCCTGTGGAGGCATTGCGGGCAGCACAGTTACAGATGTGGGAGGGTGGGATAAGTCCGTATTATTGGGGAGCGTTTACATTACAGGGGGAGTGGGAATGATCTCAAATTCGGTGGCATTGTATTAGATAGAGAGTGTGGGGAGTGTGGGGAGGGTGGGAGGTGTGGGAAGCACAGGACTACAAAAAATATAGGGTTGTAATTCTCTGACGACCACTTTGTAGGTTGGGTTGACGTAAGGTTAGCGTAGCTTATCCGCAGGATAAACCCAACAAACAACAAAGATGTGTAATTGTTGGGTTGCGCTCCGACGCTTAACCCAACCTACTGGATACTATCAAAATATTTAGCTACTTTGTAGATTGGGTTGACATCCGGAAACCCCACAAAAAGATAGTCCTGTTCGCATAATGGTATACAGCAAAAAAGAATACCTAGTATGGGAGCATCTTGCTCCCACTGTTGTGGTCACAAATATTGCTGGACAATTCACGACCATTACAATGCACCAACACAAAGAGTTATAATTGTTGGGTTGCGCTCCGACGCTTAACCCAACCTACTGGATACTGCATATCTTTCTTGAAACAGGAAGTATATTAATATGAAGTTTTCTAATTGCTTAGAAAGGGATAATATCTATGGTTTCTCCAGTACGATGGTTGTCTATTCTCAGTATTAATAGTCTGATATTATTTAGTGTGAGTTTCCCTCTCCTAATGTTGCCAAGTATTGTGAATAAGGGAGAAGTTGCTGCTCAAACCAACCCTGATGCTGAAGCAGAAAAAGTCTTTGATGAAGTAATGAAACTGTATAAGCAAGGTACAGCAGAATCTCGGAAGCAAGCCATCGCTAAATGGGAAGAAGCGCTATTACTATTTAGGAAAATAGGTAACTTGAGGAGGGAAGCAGTTACACTCGTTTGGATCGGTTATGTCTACGATAGCTTAGGAGAAAAACAAACAGCACTCAATTACTTAAATCAAGCATTACCTATATATCAGCAAGTAGGCGATCGCCGTGGGGAAGCAATCACTCTCAATAATATTGGCTATGTCTACGATAGCTTAGGAGAACAACAAACAGCTCTTAATTACTTAAATCAAGCATTACCTATAAGACGGCAAGTAGGCGATCTCCGTGGGGAAGCAAGCACTCTCAATAATATTGGCCTTGTCTACAATAGCTTAGGAGAAAAACAAACAGCTCTTAATTACTTAAATCAAGCATTACCTATAAAACGACAAGTAGACGATCTCCGTGGGGAAGCAACCACTCTTACAAGTATTGGCAGTGTCTACGATAGCTTAGGAGAAAAACAAAAAGCTTTTAATTACTTAAATCAAGCATTGCCTATATATCAGCAAGTAGGTGATCACCGTGGGAAAGCAACCACTCTCATAAGTATTGGCAGTGTCTACAATAGCTTAGGAGACAAACAAACAGCACTTAATTACTTAAATCAAGCATTACCTATATATCAGCAAGTAGGCGATCGCCGTGGAGAAGCAAGCACTCTCAATAATATTGGCAGTGTCTACAATAGCTTAGGAGAAAAACAAACAGCACTTAATTACTTAAATCAAGCATTACCTATATATCAGCAAGTAGGCGATCGCCGTGGGGAAGCAAGCACTCTCAATAATATTGGCCTTGTCTACAATAGCTTAGGAGAAAAACAAAAAGCTTTTAATTACTTAAATCAAGCATTACCTATATATCAGCAAGTAGGCGATCAGGATGGGGAAGCAAGGACTCTCAATAATCTTGGCCTTGCCTACAATAGCTTAGGAGAAAAACAAACAGCTTTTAATTACTTAAATCAAGCATTACCTATAAGACGGCAAGTAGGCGATCGGGATGGGGAAGCAGGCACTCTTTTTAATATCGCTTGGCTCAAACGAGACCAAGGCAAACTCACTGAAAGTCTAACTTTCATAGAAAAATCCCTAGAAATAATTGAAGACCTCCGTACCAAAATTGCTAGTGTTGAACTCCGCGCCTCCTACTTCGCCACCGTCCAGGATAGATATGAATTCTACATCGACTTACTCATGGAACTCCACAAACAAAATCCAAACCAAGGTTACGATGCTAAAGCCTTTCACGCCAGTGAACGCAGTCGCGCCCGTGCTTTCCTCGAACTCCTCAACGAAGCTAGTGTCAATATCCGCCAAGGAATAGATCCCAAACTAGCAATGGCAGAAACAGAGCTGCAACAACAACTCAATGCCATCGAAACCCAACGCATCAAACTCCTTAGTGGAGAATACACCTGCGAACAAAAAGCCAACATCGAACAAACAAGAGACCAACTCATAGATGAATACAACCAGTTACGCATCAAAATTCGTACCACCAGCCCAAATTATGCAGCTCTAACTGAACCTCAACCCCTCACTCTCAAGGAAGTTCAACAACAAGTATTAGATGACAACACCTTACTTCTACAATATTCCTTGGGTGAAGAAAGCAGCTATTTATGGGCAGTCACCAAAGATAGCATCCACAGTTATCAACTTCCTCCCCAAGCAAAAATCAAAAATGCTGCTATAGAGTTGATGGTGAGAATAACAAGTCCACGAGAACGCAACGACATAGCAAAAGTTGATAGTGCTGCCGATGAGCTGACAGAAATTCTGATCAAACCAGTTACCGATAAATTAAACAAAAAACGTTTATTAATAGTTGCCGATCGCTTCTTACAAGAAATTCCTTTTTCCGTCTTATCAATACCAAATACCGATCAAGAAAGTGATGGTTATCAACCTTTAATAGTTAACCACGAAATAGTAAATCTCCCTTCAGTTACTACTATTGCCAATATCCGCAATAGTACAAAATCTCGGAAACTTGCCCCGAAGAAAGTGGCTATTATTGCCGACCCAGTATTTAGCCCTGATGATGCTAGGTTTACAGGTAAAACTACCACAATATCTACAGCAGAATCTCGGAGTCGAGCTTTCCCCCTAGAGGCACAACAATTAGATAGGGCTGCTAGAGATGTTGGTATTAGATGGGATAGACTTCCAGGTACTCGCACTGAAGCAGAAGCAATTATGGCTTTAATACCAGAGTCGGAACGCACTCAAGCTTTTGATTTTCAGGCCAACAGAGAAATAGCAACCAGTCAGGAATTAGCCCAATATCAGATTGTACATTTTGCCACTCACGGTTTTGCTAACGGTAAGCAACCAGAATTGTCAGGGGTTGTCATGTCGTTAGTGGATAAAAACGGCAACTGGCAAAACGGTTTCCTCCGACTGAATGATATTTTTAATCTTAACTTACCAGCAGAATTAGTAGTATTGAGTGCGTGTCAAACAGCTTTAGGGAAGGATATTAAAGGAGAAGGTTTGGTAGGTTTGACAAAGATATTCATGTATGCAGGGGCAAAACGGGTAGTAGGTTCGTTGTGGGTTGTTGATGATTCTAGAACAGCAGATTTAATGTCGCAGTTTTATCAAGGAATGTTAGACCAGGGGTTATCGCCTGTGGAGGCATTGCGGGCAGCGCAATTGCAGATGTTAGAAACTGAGATAAGTCCTTATTATTGGGGAGCATTTACGTTGCAGGGGGAATATGATTCAAGATAGTTTAGAACTGATACAGCAAATTCCATCAGGCGAGAGGTACGCTACTCCTCCCTAGCTGTAATATCATCTCCAGATAATTAGTGATGAAAATACTTCTGTCTCCTGTCTCCTGTCTCCTGTCTCCTCCCTAAGTGATGAAAATACTTCTTTCTCCTGTCTCCTGTCTCCTGTCTCCTGTCTCCTGTCTCCTGTCTCCTGTCTCCTGTCTCCTGTCTCCTGACTCCTCCCTATTTATAACTGATAACTGAAAATGACTACTTTATTTTATCGAAACTTTAGATTATTAATCCTGGCAATATTGGTAATTCTCACCTGGGGAATTTCAGCTTTTTTCACATTGCCACGACTTGAAGACCCTGAATTAGTTTCTCGTCAAGGGTTTGTCACAACTTTTTTGCCTGGAGCTGATGCTGAACGAGTTGAAGCTTTAGTTACAGAAAAAATAGAAGAAGAATTATCTGAAATTGAGGAAATTAAAAGCTACGAATCAGACTCTAGAGCGGGTAGTTCGATTATCGATATTGAACTGTTAGACTCCGTTGAAGAGGCAGATGCTGATGCGGTTTGGTTAAGAATTAGAGAGCGATTAAATAGAGCTGCTCCTGAATTACCTGTGGGTGCGAGTCCACCACGACTAGAGGAGGTAGAAGTTAAGGCTTATGCTTTGATTGCAGCTTTAATTTGGGAACAAGATAGCGAACCTAATTATGCAATTCTTAACCGTTTATCTGAATTGTTGAAAGATGAATTTTTGGGATTATCGGGCACAGAAAAGGTTGATATTTTTGGCAAGCAAGATGAAGAAATTGTAGTAGAAATTGACCAGGTACAGTTAGCTAGTATTGGGCTAACACCTCAACAATTATCAACGCAAATTCAACAGAGCGATGCTAAGGTTTCAGCAGGTATAATGCGCAGTCAAAATAATGATTTACTATTAGAAATAGAATCAGATTTAGATTCTTTAGAAAGGATTCGGAGTATTCCAATTAATTTTAGCGAACAAGGACAATTTGCTCTCCTTGGCGACATTGCTGAGGTGAGGAAAACTATTATTAAACCGCCCAGAGAATTAACATTAATTAATGGTCGTCCTGCTGCTGCATTAGGGGTATTTGTCGAATCAGATTATCAAATAGACCTTTGGGCAAAAACAGCAGAAACAGAAATTGATAAATTCCGCGAACAACTAGGCAAAGGTCTGAAACTAGAGATGATTTTTAATCAAAGTAATTATATTGAAAATCGTCTAGATAGTCTGATTTTAAATTTGTTTATTAGTGGCTTTCTAGTATTTGCAATTACAGTCTTTTTAATGGGTTGGAAATCTGCAATTGTTGTTGGTTTAGCCCTACCTCTATCAACTTGTATGGTGTTAGGTTCGATGGGATTGTTAGATATACCTCTACATCAAATGTCAATAACTGGAATAATTGTAGCTTTAGGGCTATTAATTGATACAGCAATTATTGTGGTTGATGAAGTTAGTCAAGGTATAGCTTCAGGTCTAAAATCAGAAGTAGCAATTACTAAAGCAATTCATCATTTATTTATGCCTTTAATGGCATCAACTTTAACTACAGCTCTGGCGTTTTTACCAATTGCAATTATGCCTGGTCCTTCTGGAGAATTTGTTGGTAGTATTGGTATTAGTGTGATTTTAGCTGTTCTTTATTCACTATTAATATCAATTACAATCAGTTCAGCAATAACAGCAAAATTATACCACAATCCAGACCGTAATTCCTGGCAAAAAACTAAACAGCTATGGTGGAAAACAGGATTTTCAAATTCTTATTTAACTCAAATTTATCAACTAAGTTTACGCAGCATATATAGTTCTCCTTTGTTAGGAATATTATTAGGTTTAATATTACCAATAACTGGTATAGTTCAGCTGGGAACTCTGCCCCAACAATTCTTTCCTCAAGTAGATAGAGACCAAGTACAAATTGAATTAGAATTGCCAGCTATCACCTCAATTGAAAAAACAAGAAATACTGCTCTAAAAGTCCGAGAGCTAATTTTACAGCACCCAGAAATTGATGAATTACAGTGGTTTTTAGCCCGTAGTTCGCCCAGGTATTACTACAACTTAAAAGCAGGTAAAGAACGGTATCTCAATTATGCTCAAGGATTTTTGCAGCTAAATACGATCGCTAAACCAGAATTAGTTAACAGAATTCAAGCAGAAGTTGATAGCGCATTTCCTAAAGCTCAAATTTTAGTGCGACTATTGGAACAGGGACCTCCTTTTGATGCACCAGTGGAACTACGAATTTATGGTCCCAACTTAAACCGTCTACAACAAATAGGAGAACAAGCAAGAGCGCTATTAGCTCAAACTCCGAAAGTAACTCATACCCGTAGCACCTTAAACGACGTTCGACCTCAACTAAAACTGCTAGTGGATGAAGAAGAGATTCGTTTAGCAGGACTAGATCGCGCTACTGTTTCGGAACAGTTAGATACTTTACTAGAGGGAAATTTAGGAGGTTCTATCCTCGAAGGTGTTGAAGAATTACCAGTGCGGGTGCGAGTATCAAATACTCAAAGAGGAGACTTTAGCCAAATTAAATCCCTAGATTTACAACCGACTGGTTCCAGTCTCAATCAAAATCGCCAGAATGCAACAGACACAATACCTCTATCAGCTTTAGCAGAAGTAGAATTAGAGCCACAATTTTCAGTCATTAAAAGGCGTAACGGTAGAAGAGTAAACTCAATTCAAGGTTTTCTCGCTGCTGGAGTTTTACCTTCAGAAATTTTCACAAAATGGCAGCAAAAGTTAAATGATGCAGATTTTGAACTACCATCTGGGTACTGGTCTGAAGTTGCTGGAGAAGCAGAACAACAAGGGAATGCTCAAACAAATCTTTTCTCTACTCTGCCACTTATATTATTGTTATCAGCCTCAATTTTGGTATTATCCTTAAATTCATTCCGAGCAGCTTCCATCATTGGTTTAGTTGCTATTTGTGCCGCAGGATTAGGATTCTTTAGTTTATGGTTATTTGGCTATCCCTTTGGGTTTATGAGTCTGATCGGCACATTTGGTTTAGTGGGAATTGCTATTAATGACTCAGTTGTAGTTATGGCTGCCATCCTGGAAGACCCGGAAGCATCTACAGGCAACCGTCGAGCTACCCGAAAAGTAGTCCTACGTTCAACTCGTCATGTAATTGCTACAACCTTAACAACAATGATTGGTTTTGTACCTTTATTATTAGGAGGCGGTAGTTTTTGGCCTCCTCTAGCTGTAGTGATCGCTGGTGGTGTTGGGGGTTCAACGTTGGTAGCTCTTTATCTTGTTCCTTGTTCCTATTTACTTCTGGCGAATTTTGGGAGAAGAAATAATTGATAATTGATAATTAGATTTAGGTTGGGCTTTCGCTTCCTCAACTCAACCGACATCTAATACATATTGGTGTTTTTCTAATGGCAAAATACGCCATTTATTGAGTAATATTTGTTCGTTTGGATTCTATATAATACCAATTTGAAAAAAGAATGTTACAAATAATAAGGAGTATGAAAATAATTTATAGGAAATATCTATTGGATGAAAAAGATAAATTACTATATAAAAAATGGTGTAAAACTTATTTCTTCTGTTTCCTGACTCTTGTCTCCTGACTCCTAAGCAGTAACCTAAATATTTGTAGCAAAGATTTATCAAACTGGTATAACTCATCTGTCAACACGAAATAAGAAGTCATAATTTATATCAAGGCATTTTTCATAAATTTTCTTTAGGACAATCAAAACAGTTCTTTTTTCTTACTCTATCGAGTGTATATTGATATCGAAGATTTATGTTAAGTAACTGGTAACATTTATCTGAAGTAAAACCTAGCTCTTCTGTCAAAAAGCAAGCTTGCAAAATGAAAGAAAGTAATTATGTCAAGCAATACAAATATTTTCCTTTAGCTGCCTTTTCCTTTAAGGATTCCCTGTAGTGAGTTAAATAGTTTCTGGTGTGTACAACTTTAGTAATAAATGAATCTTTGTCCTGAATTAATTCGTTAGTTACATCTAGAATTAATTCAAATTTAAGTAAAGCTTCCAATCTTTCTCGTAAAAAAGGCTCCTTTTTTTTCTTTTTTTTGATTAGACAACAATGATAAGATTCTGCTCTTTCTTGTAAAGAAGAATTCTTTTCTTCATTTGTTTCGATTCGACGGCGATGATAAGATTCTACAACCTGAACAAGATTGAGAAATTTATGGTTTAAATACATATCTGGTTTGTACCAGATACTGAAGAATAAATTAAAAGTACTATCTAATTCCTTCCTAGAATCAAACCATCTTTCCAGAGTCGAGGAACGGTTATCAATGTCAGATACAGAGAAGAGCATTTCATGTTGAAAAAGTAATCTATTTTGCTCTTTTATGTCAGGATAGTTGGTTTTATAAAGAGCTTTTATAGGAAGTTGTTCTATCGTGTAAGGAATCTTTTCTATATCTACATCTGCATCACCGTAATAGGAATACAATTTTAATTCAGCAATGGAGTTTGCTCTATCAGTTGCAAAAGTGATAAAATCCTGAATAGGACCTATGAATTTAGAGCGAAAATCTTGAAATTTAGAGTTAAAATCTTGAAATGGAAGTTCTTTATTTGGTTCAATAATTAATGATACATATTGTTTTAAGTCAATACTTTCACGCTTACCTGCTTCACGACCACCATAAAAGACAGAAATTTTTGCATCTTTTGTAGTTACTTCAATATTTTCAGCAACAGTATATGTAAGTCTTAATTCTTTGAGTTTATTATTGTCTTGATAATCTCTTTCTTTTTTTATTCCAGGCAATTCACCCCAGTAAGATAGATAGCTATATTGTACTTCAGCTTTATGAAACAATATTTCGTTTGGGTTAGTAAAATGTCTACCTATTAAAGCAAGTTTTGGACAACATTCTTCGATTGAAAAACGACGGCTACTTCTCCTTATATCAAGATAAGTACTACAATCATAAAGAGTAATAATCTCTTCATGTGTAACTCCTAAAATAATTGGAACATTAATAAATTGTTCCTTTCGAGAAGAATAATTATGAAGTGAACCCATTAGTCGCAGTTTAATTCCCTCATCATTTGTAAATGTCAGAGTACCAGCTATTTTTTTCTCTGGCTTTCCAGCTATTTTTTCATCTTCCTTTAAGGGCAACCACCAATATCCTGAATATTCTATATTTTCCATTTTTCAACCTCTAATTAATTAAGTATCCGTAAAATTATGGCAATATTTCTAGGTATTTAACTTGTTCCGATTGAATTAAATTAAAATGTCTTCTATCTAGAGTTAAAATTCTTTTTATTTGATGATGTTCTGCTAAAATAACTAAACTAGCATCAACAAATCCGAGAGGTAAATCTTTATACTTTTTCATAAGTTTTGTAATTTTATTAATATCTTCTAACTCAAGAGTAAGATAATTAAAATATTCATCTCCTAAATCTTATATAAAACTTCTAGCGACTTTTTCTCCGAGATATTTAGTGGCTAAATAATCAACTTCTGGCAAAACAGTTATAGGGATATAAATTTGATAATTGGTGACAATATCAACCGCTAGGGAATGGTAGCGATCGTCCCTATCTAAAAAAGCAATAATTCCACTGGTATCTGCTATTACTCTTCTATCCATAATAATTCTTCCGCTTTAGAAGATAAGTCCGATCTGCCACTTGAACCCATTCCAACTGATTTAGGTAATTTTTGAGTTTTTTTAGTAAGATAATCAGTGATTAATTCTTGGATAATTTCAGGAATAGATTTTCCTGTTTGAGTAGCTAATTTTTGTAGATTAGCTTCAGTTTCTTCTGGCAAATAAATCGTTGTTGATTTCATTAGTAAGATTCTCAATAAAAACAAATACTTTAATTATAGATCATTATTGAACACTATCTTCAATTATCCTAATTTCTTCCTCTGTTAACCGATACATTCGTATTTATTTATGGCTAATTTTGGTAGAAGTAATAAGGAGTAGTGTGGGAAGTGTGTGGTAGGTGGGAAGTTTGGAGAAATAGCGGGAGCAAGATGCTCCTTGACGTAAGCATTCAGCAGTCAGCTATTAGCTAGCCTCCTATCGGAGGAACTGCGTTAACAGCTATTAATTTTGAGGAAGGTAAAAATAATTGAGAAATTGAGACAGAATAAAAGTTACTGTTAAAGTCCCCTTCCTAACCTAAGTTATTTCCCAACAACTCTAATGAATAATTACTAATTGCTGAATGCTTACCTATTGACCACTATAATTTACTTCTTACTTCTTACTTCTTACTTCTTACTTCTTACTTTTGACTTCCGCGTAGCGGCACTGACTCCTAATTAATTTAACACATTAATAATCTCTTCTGGGTCGAGACGTTGTGTATAATATGGGTTAACAAAAGCATGAATAATTGTACCATCTGAGGCAATTACATAAGTTGCAGGAATTGGTAATTCAAAACTTTCATCACCATTGTAAGCTGGTAAGTCAATGCCAAAACTTTGATATATTGGGCGTAATTCTTCGGGAAGTTGAAATACTAAACCAAATTCTTTAGCAACTTGATTTCCCCGATCGCTTAAGACTTCAAAAGTTAATTCGTTTTTCTCTGTTGTGGAAAGAGAATTATCTGGTGTTTCTGGAGAAATTGCGATTAATCTTGCTCCTAATTCTGTGATTTGTGGCAAGTACTTTTGTAAACCTCTTAATTCCATATTGCAATAAGGGCACCATCCGCCACGATAGAAGGAAATTACTACAGGACTTTCTACAAGTAATGAATTTAATTCTACTATTTTACCTACTGCATTTGGTAAGCTAAAGTTAGGAACTTTTTTCCCTACTTTTAAGCTATTGTCAACAATATCGGAGTTGGCTAAATCAACTACAGCTTTATTCATTTTTGCTTTTGCATCTTCTGGTAGTTGGGCTTGTATTTCAGCTTGGAGTTGTTGTAAGTTTTTGGTTAATTCCATGGGATTTTCTCCTATTATTTAGAATGATTGTTCCAATTAAGGCAAAAAAAATTGGCGTTGGTAAATTAGGGCATGATATTAATCTTAATTACTGAGGAGTCAGGTAGGGGAGCCGTCGGATTGGCGACGTACAGGAATCAGGAGTCAGGAGGAAAGAAAGAAGAAAGAGGAATAGAAGGAGAAAGTTTTTTGTTTGCTGGCGTACAACGCATCCTATCGGAATGAAGGGCGCAAACTTTAACACGGAGCGCAGAAAGGAGTTCTATCGACCTCTTACCCGGACATGATATCATACCTCAAATCACCAATGCCAAAAAATTAAAAGTCGGTAAATTAATCTATAGCAACGAACAAGTTACTTAGGATATAGACTGATAATGAACCTCAGACAGGGAAATGTTTTCCCCCTGTTCCCTGTTCCCTGTTCCCTGTTCCCTGTTCCCTGTTGCCTGTTCCCTGTTCCCTGTTCCCTGTTATAAAACAGAAAGAGCAATTCTAGCTATATCTTGTAATGCTTTTCGGTCAGGATTAACTTTAGAAATTACCCGTAAACCTTGTAAGCAACAAGTAAGAAATCTGGCTACGGTAGTGCAGTTATGTTTCTGACTAATTTCACCTTTCTCTTGAGCTGTAGTTAAAGCTTTTGTAAGTGCATTTTCAATCTGTTGGATCTTGGCAGCAATTTGTTTAGCACTGTCTGGGTTATTGCCACCAAGTTCAACAGCAGTGTTTGTAATTAAGCAGCCTTTATGATCTTCATCTGTTACTGCAGAATCAATCATACCATAAAAGATATCTACAATGGTTTGTTTAGAAGCATCATGTGCTTCTAGTTTACTAATCATCGGTGATACAAGTCTAGAGTCGTAATAGGCGATCGCTTCTTGAAACAGAGATTGCTTATCGCCAAAAGTATCATAAAGACTGCCTCGGTTGATACCCATCTTATCAACTAAGGTTTGTATGGAAGTCCCCTCATAGCCATAACACCAGAAGGTTTGCATTGCCTTCATTAATACTTCATCCCTATTGAACTCTTTCTGCCTGCCCATCACCTTTGATTTTAACTGCTCATATTTTTAAGATAGCAATTCTGGAATGATTAGTCAAGTATTGTGGTAAAATCTAGAATCTAAAAAAAATGTGATGGCAATTTGATAAATGACTAGGTTCTTTATTACACATCTCCAGAAAATAGGGAATAGGGAGTAGAGAGTAGGGAGTAGGGAGAAAGAATTGATAATTTCTGTGCAATAGTTGATTTGATTTTTTATGATCACCAGATGTCTATTAGATATCTCCAGAAAATAGGGAATAGGGAACAGGGAAGAATAATTGATCAAGAATTGATTTGATTTTTTATTTTTGGAGATGTCTATTTAAGAGTCAGGAGTCAGAATGAATGGTTTTATAGCCAGTAGTGGACTGACACGCCTAAAATGGTGCAATAGTAGGGGCGGGTTTCGCGCTATTCTTAATGGTGTTACAAATTATCTTATGAACCCGCCCCCAACCCAAGGATATAATATCAAATCCGGTTAAACAGCCATAGAATGGTTAAGTTAGGAGGAGTCAACCCACCCCTAACCCCTCCGGTGGAGGGGAAGTCAGTCGGACCGAGTCAGGAGGAGAAAGAATTACAAAGATAAACGTAGTTATGGCGATTGAAGATTTTTTTATGTCCAATTAAACGGATTTGATATAATGCACTATTTTAGATGAAACAGTCCAGTAGGGTGCGTTAATGGAATGTAACGTACCATCTAGATTTTATAGCGGTTTTCACAAAGGTAGACTACAGACAAAATATAAGTATGTTTTAAGTTTAATAAGTCACAGACCTGACAGCTGTATTCTATGTTAATGAAAACCGCTATAATTTTCGGTGCGTTACGCTACCGCTAACACACCCTACTGGACTATATTTTACAGCGGTTTTCCTGCACGGTAGACCACAGTAGAGATGTTCTATGGAACGTCCCTACAGAGTTTTGATTGTGACGTGAGTTCATCAATATGAAAAGCACTGTACTAATAACTGAAATGACAGAGCGATCGCCACAACAGCAAAATTCATCCAACAAAGTCTATTAACTGGTTAAAGTCCGCAGCATCTAATAGAGGAATGCTAGTTAAGGCCAGATTTTCTGCTATATGCTTAGGAGATTTCATTCCAACTAAGGCCGAAGATAAACCAGGCACACTGCGGGTAAATTGGAGAGCGCGTACTGCATCTGTTTTCAGATTTTCAATGCTATGAATGATGTTTTGAGGAAGTTGCATGAGGTTTTTAGCTTGGGCAATGGACGCACTGGCGATCGCATTAATACCCAATTGGTTTGCTGCGGTAATGGCAGGTAAAATTTTGCTGTCTATAGGTTGAGTAGGAGTGATAACTGCTTCTGGCATTGTCAAGTTTACTGGCAGTTGAATGAATTGGAAGCGATCGCCTTTTCCACCTGCTACTTGTTGAGCGATAGATTTAGCTTTAGCTAAGTCTATATGTTTTGCATCTGTTGGTGGCACTCGAAAACCTTGCCAAGTAGCTATTCCATAAGCAGTTATTTTGCCAGCATCAGCAGCTTTTTCTAACACTGCAAAAACAGCTTTCAGACGACGATAAAATTCATCCGGAGGAATAATTCCCAGTTGAGTTTCTGGATTATGTAAATAATAAATATCAATGGTTTCCACTCCCAAATTTATTAAGCTGCGCTCTAGTTGGTCTTGAATATATTCTGGGTGCATACAGTGAATTCCTGCCACCATATCTGTCATTTGAATATTAAATTTGGGGTGATCTACATACTCTTGTTTAAACCATTTTTCTCTTTCTCGGTTAGGAATAAAACCGCCCTTGGAACAAATAATTAATTCTGCTCTCGATACTGTTTGTGATTCTATTAAATGAACAAGAGCTGCTTTAACACTCATTTCTCCATGTTGAGACCGATAATTAATAGCAGTATCTATTAAATTTATTCCGCTTTTTACCGATTTAATAATTGCTTCTGTGACTAAATTATCTGTTGTGGCATCTGATTTTCCAAGATATGTGCCGATACCTATTGAACTCATTGTTAAGCTATTAATTTCTCGGAAGTGTTTTTGAAGACATTCTGTTTGATGGAGTTGAGCATAAGACTTAGTTGCCGCTATTGTTGCTTTTCCTGAAATCACTATTTTATTCCTTGATTTTTTTTTCAGTTATTAATATCTTGAATACTGTTTTGCATTTATTAAAAAATCTATGTTCTCCATCAATTAAACGCAAAAATAAGCCCCTAAATTTATTGATAGCACAGGGAAAGAATTGGTGAGGAAATAAACTGAATAATGAACCTTAGAGAGGGAAAAATATTTCCCACTGTTGCCTCACACCGAGTTCGCTACCAAGTGCGTCTAACGTGCGTTGTGCGCCAGCTAAACAAAAAAACTTTCTCCTTCTATTCCTCATTTCTTATTCTTTCTTCCCTTCTGACTCCTGAGGACTGACTCCTGAGGACTGACTGATGTCTAATATTCATCAGCTCGTATTACCAATAATACTCTGGTAGTTTTATTGATATCTTCTGGTGCATCTGACAGCATAATCATACTTGTATCTAGATAGTCAATTTTCCAAACGTATTCTACATCATCCATTATAACTTTACCCCCATTATGTTCACCTTTAGGATCGTTTTCTGATGTAAAATTAGAAAAATCTTGAATTTCTTTAAACAGTTGTTTTTGCTTTTTTCTGGGTAATGCTAATACTTGCCTACTCATTTTGTAATCTCCTAAACTTTTATCCCCATTTCTAAAGCGATCGTTTAACTTAGCTATTGTTGTTTTTTTAACTTGTTCTTCTGTAGTTCTATTCCACAATTCTTGAGCAGAATATACTAAAGAATTGAATTTCTCAAAGACACTTCTATCCCAACATGAAACTGATTCAATTTTTGTTATTAAACTTGACCAATTTATTTGATTCTCAATTTTGATTGCTCTTTCTGGCTGAAATTTATCTTCTATTAAGAGTAGAGTTAAATATGGCATTTTTTGTAGTTTGTATAGAGGAGAAGGTAAAATATCTCCACCATAATGATTAATCCAGATGTGATAAATATAATCATTTCCAGATAACCTGAAAAGTACATATAGTGGTGCAACAAATACAGGACCTACTTTTGTGATAAAAACTCCTGCTTTAGCAGTAACCTTTACAGAACTTTCTAAACTCCAACTTTTCCCAGGAGACACTTTTAATAAAAATAATGGTTCATAATCTGTTGTTAACCCTTTTCCTGTAGACAGAGGTAAAAAAATTTGATTTGTTCCAGAACGAGAACTAGTTAAAATCCAATTCCAAGTTGACGTACCTACTGGAGACTGACTAAATATCTTCAAAAAATCATCTGGTTGAGATTCAGGGCATTGTTTACGTTGATTTAAGAGTTGTTTATTTCTGCTCATTTTTTCTATAATAGTTTGATTTTAAAGATTTTTTTAAGTTTCCAGATTTTTATAGTTAATATTAACTGTGCATTAATTTTTCGACTTTTATTGGCACTTGAACTAAACTATAGAATAGCAATTTACTTCTTAAATTTTATAATAGCTTAACTACAGAAGAAAGAAGAAAGTAAAAAAATTAATTAAGATTTCAGTTGATTTTGGCTACTAGATTTTACGATGACCAGTTTTCTACCTGACTCTATGTTGAGTGTTTTGGCCAGAAGTTCCTGTTGATGAACTTAGTTGAAGTAGTAAAATTTTCTCTTAGTGTAGGTATTAAGTATTACACAGTTGATGGTAAATGAAAAATATGAAAATTTTGGAAAAATATGGGTTCAAATTTATTTGGTTGATTTAGGTCAGTAACACAACTTAAAACTTGATATTTTTATACATAGCTAAAACTTATAACTACAATTTCATTTAATCATTTATAAATCATGGTATTTATTAATTGATTTTATGATTATTTGCATATAACTATTTTCAACTTATTTGTTTGATATATAATTTTTGATAAACTAAGATAAAAAAGTTTTTTGCTAAAGATAATTGCCAAAAACTTACTGGGATAAGTAAGTAATGTTTCAAAAAAAATCTATATTTTCTTAATGTAAACATTCAGTCGTCAGCTATCAGCTATCAGCTATTTTTTAGTTTTAGATCAAAGCTTTATTAATTAAGTCAGAATTAAATCTGACTACAAAAGCTGACTTTAAAGTCTATATTAATTTCAACTCCCTCTTTAAGGTTAGGATATCATTGCGGAAAGCTGACAGCTAATAGCTGTTTGCGCAGCAGTCCGCAGGAAATGCTTACTTCTTAATAGATTGGCGATCTAGCAATCCTAAATAATTCGTGATAAGTACTTGAGTGATTGTAGCTATTGACAAATTAATTCTTTCTCCCTACTCCCTACTCCCTACTCCCTACTCCCTATCTTTCTCCTCACTCCCCTACTCCCTCACTCCCTCACTCCCCTACTCCCCTACTTCCCCACTCCCAACTTACAGAGGTGATGGGCAAACAGACAAATAAATAAATTTGGGCATCGTCATCTTTTATACTTCTCAATTGCCGATCACCCATCACCAATATAAATTTTAGTTAATCATCCATACTATCAATACTGAGGGGCACCATATCACCATTATTCGTAAGTCCTAATAACATCGATTCATTTGCTCGTATCACTTTGCCAGTAAGCACACATCGTTCCTCCTGTTGGGCCGTTGCAGGAAGACTAGCTCGAATATCCGAATGAGAAAACTGTGGCCGATAATCTCCAGACTTTTGCTGGACATAGTTCCAGAGGATATCTCGAATCAAAGCTTGATAGCCCTTATTATTAGCTAGTCTTTTCAACCTATCCTTTAACTCCCTTTCCAAACGAATGCTAGTAACTTCCATATCAGTAGTTGAAGTTCTAGGAATTGTGTACATGATTTTTTTTCTCCTTAATTTTTAGGTAGACATCTCTGTAATATTAGTGTAGTATAAAAAAGGTTAGATTTGAAACCCAACTTTTTGAGAGCCTTCCTGTGAACTATTCATTTATTCAAGCCATCCCTCTGTCAGAAAACAACCTATTTGAAGGTTGTAGGACTATTTCATGGCTGATGTTGGGAGAAATATTATCTGATAGAAATGATTTTGGCATTGATGATGGAGGTTTGGAGCTACTCGAAAAATTTAATCATATTTTTCAAATTGAACGGCCAAACATTAGGTCAAATCAATTTCTCAGAAGCGGGAGGTACAGACCAAAAAAATCTGTACATAAGTCAGACTAAAAGGTATAAAAATCTTTTTTCTAGCCCCCGCTTCCGAATAAGTAGAAGCAGGGGTTGTTAGTTTTAAATAGGACCGGGAAATAGAAAAATAAAATTAATTTTTGAATTCGGACAATTAAAAAGCATTAAGCATTTCAGTAGTTCAGCAATCAGCGGTCAGCTTGGCGCGGACTGCTCCGTAAACAGATACCTAATTATATTCACAAATTTTTAGGCTGAAGTGCTGAAGTGCTAATAGCTGATAGCTAATTAATTGAAAAACCAGTTGCTATAAAAAATCTAAAATTTTAAATTTAGGAGGTAAAGCAGTGACCAGCATGACTCAAGTATTAAACCAATCTGTAGTCGTATTTTCTCAGAACTACTTACCCATGACCCGCGTAAATATCAAGCGGGCGATCGCTCTGTTGGTTACTGGCAAAGCTGAACCTCTAGATTTTGATAATGGCAGTGGTTGGCCTGTGCGTTCTCCTAGTTTGGTCTTATATGTGCCGGAACAAATTCGTCTAACGATGGCCTCCCAAGAACGGGAGTGGAAAGTTCCTCCAGTCAACCGCAAGGAAGTGTTAAAGCGGGATCATCACCGTTGCCAATATTGCGGGACTACTAAACGTCTCACCTTAGATCATGTTATTCCTCGGTCTCGGGGTGGTAAACATAGTTGGGATAATGTAGTTACGGCTTGCGAAAGGTGCAATGCGATGAAAGGTAGTCGTACTCCTAATGAGGCAGGGATGAAATTATTAAATCAACCGAAAACACCAATACATCCGACTATTGCATTTGCTGAACAGTTCTGGCGCGAACGACAACACGAGGTTTAGAAGGTTTTATTTTTTTACTGAAGCAGACCTAAAAAGTTGTCTATAAGTTTCGTTAGTTCTAGTGAAGTAACTAGAGCTAAATTTTGATGTCATTATTTTGAGCAGAAAATAGTCAAAATAATAGACATCTCCAGAAAAGAGGAAATAGGGAATAGGGAATAGGGAATAGGGAGAAATCATTGATGATTTCTGTACGATAATTGATTTGATTTTTTATTTTTGGAGATGTCTAATGATCCGATACCAATTCACTTTAAAAATGTCACAAATAGTTTCAAATTACATAAGTGAAATAATTTACTGAAATTACTGTGGCATAAAAGTTTGGGGTCTATAAAATCTTATTTTTGACTTTTAAGTAAAGTTTGGAGTCTATAAAATCTTATTTTTGACTTTTGACTTTTGACTTTTAAGTAAAGTTTGGAGTCTATAAAATCTTACTTTTGACTTTTAAGTTCCGTGAAACGGTATTTTGACTTTTGACTTTTAAGTAAAGTTTGGAGTCTATAAAATCTTACTTTTGACTTTTGACTTTTGACTTTTAACTTCCGTGAAACGGTATTTTGACTTTTGACTTTTAAGTAAAGTTTGGAGTCTATAAAATCTTACTTTTGACTTTTGACTTTTGACTTTTAACTTCCGTGAAACGGTATTTTGACTTCTGACTTCGTTAAGCGCCAGATGTTGCTAACAAAACTAATTTCAATAACTGCAAAGAGTTTTGAGTTTTGAGTTATAGATTAATTACTCAATAACATCCGAAGCTCTTCCAATTAAAAAAGGAGAGACCACCGGGAATGCTAAAATTAACTTATACTGAATCTGGCTTTTATATGGAGCGTTTGGCTCAATCTCCCGAACAGTTGATAGCACTACGGGTAATCTTGGCTATGCGAGTTGGTCAAAAAATTGTAGTTGAACCAAGTTCTGCAGCTTTTTTGCTACCTGTAAATTTACCTGAGTTGTCGATGTTGGAGATGGCTATGCAAAAGGAGGGTGGAGAAGATATTGCCTTTTGTGTTACTGATGATGAGTTTGTGGAAGTTAGTTTAGGAGGAACTTGGATAACAGTAGATCCAGAATATGAGAATGGGATTTTTATTACTGCGTTGAGCGATCGGATTGAATTGTTACTTTTTAAGTTGTGGCAAGCGACTGAGGCGAATGCGTCAGTGAGTCAGGAAGCCAGTGATTGTTGAAATTGTCAATAGGCAATATATAGAACCCATTTGGTATCTATTTAAAAATAGAGGAGGAGATGGGGGGATGGGGAGATGGGGAGATGGGGAGATGAGAGAATTTTTCTACCTACTTACGCTATCGGGTGGCGCGGGGTCGCATTAGCTTTTTCCCCTATTCTCGTTCCTGAATTTCCACAACTTATGATGACTGAGGACTGCAACCAAAAGCATATACCGCGTCCAAAGCTCCCACTCAGGGGTTCTATATAAGTAATAATGTAGGGATGCTCCATGGAACATCTCTACAAGAATTTCAGGCAATATTCTCTTTTTTGTCAGGAATGCGATCGCTAATTATCCAAAAGTAGTTTCAAATTAAAAATTAGACAAGAGGGATAAACTATAGATTTAACTTATCGCGTCAGTAATTAAAATTATTTATTTTAATCAAAAAATATCTGATTTTCCCCCAATTATTACAAAATATTTCACGCACTTGCGTTGTTTCAGCGATTTGGTATCATAGTTTGTACATAGTATATAATGCTATTTTTATAGCTAAAAGTAAAAAATCCTCTATTTAATCAAGCTAAAACTTAGTATTTACGTTAATATCATCTCCAATATTCACATTGTTTGTCTGGTTGGATAACTTGAAAAAAACAAATTTTAGATAAGTAGAAGTGCTTAAGTAATCATAGCCATTGACGGATTAATTTTTATAAGGTAGGAAAGTAGTGATTCAAAACCGAATATTTCAGGAATCGTCATTTCAGTTGTCAGTTATCAGTTGTCAAAAATAATAGGTGTTGCTGAATTAAGGGATGAATATAAGTGGGGTGGGTATCCTGCCCATCCGAAAATATAAAGAACGGGAAAATATAAAGAACAGGAACGGGCAAGATGCCCATTCCACAAAACTATTAAAATCATCAGAAATATCCTAGCTATTTGTAGCAAAAATTTATCAATTTGGTATTACCAAATAATTAATAATTAAATAATTCTGGTTTAAAGCCTCCTCTTTTAAGGGGAAAAAAAGTGCTAGGATATTTCCTTATATTCAATCAAGAACGGTTTTAACCAGAAGTAATTATCAATTATCAATTATCCATTATCAATTATCAATTAATGAATTCTTCTTTCCCTCTTATAATATGTCTTACAGCGAATTTACTCTCTCACAATTAGAAGTTGAATTTAATTTGATACTTCAGGAGCGAGTTGAATTATTTAAGTCTATAAAATCTGTAAATCCTAGTGCCTTATTGAGAGAAATTTTGGCTGAAAATATTCCTTTGGCATTAGAAATTGATACAGAAAAAGCTCGTTTCCTGACGGAATGCTCCGCAAACAGAATTGATTATTTCTCCAATCATTGTGGAACTCAGAAAATACTTTAACCGCCAAATTAGTTGATTTTCTGGCACAGAATTTAATGTGGATAAAAGTAAGGGATTAACGGGAAGATGTGATTTTATAATTAGTTCTTCTCCCAAACAGTTAGAGGTAACCGCTCCTGTGGTGACAATTGTTGAGGCAAAAAACGATAATATTAAATCTGGACTAGCTCAGTGTATTGCGGAAATGGTTGCTGCTCAATTGTTTAATCGATAGAAAAATAATCAAATTTATTGTATTTATGGAATCGTTACAACAGGGAGTAATTGGAAGTTTTTAAGGTTGACAGAAAATCAAGTGGAAATTGAAGCGGGTGAGCATTTTATTGGGAATTTGGAATATCTGTTTGGCATTTTAATTTATATCATTGAAAATACTTGTTATGATTAATTGTTTCGTAAAATAGGGGGTATTATAGCGAGTTTCATTTCAGTCAAGTACACTGCTAGCAGGAAAAATTACTATAGTAATAAGTAGAATTATTTAAGTCTGTAGAACTTGTAAATCCTAATCTCAAAATAATTTTATAATTAAGATAACACCAAAATATCTATTCCACCTGAGCGCAAATTAAGCAAACATAAACATTCACTATTTGTGAGATTAAATCTTTGCTTTAAGTCTTTTCAAAACTGGTTTAATTTCATAACCAATAGCTTCTGAAATTACCTTGCATTCTTCTGGAGTCACATATTTTCTGACATATTCAGGAAATTTGTCAGGGATGTAAGTTTCTTCTAGCCACTGATGAAATTCTCCCAGTAATTTATAGGGATAAATATTAGCAAGCTGTTCACCTCTTTTATCTGGATAATGGTGAATATACTGTTCAAAATCTGTTTCATATCCGTTCTGTTTTAGCCAATGACACCAAGTTCTACCAACCGAAATGTCAATAGTTGCTCTATCATGTAAAGAGACATTGTTAGATTCCAAATTCCTCATTAATTTACCAACTTCTTCAAAAACACACCATCTACCTTTTGGTAGTTTAGTTTTCTCTTCAAACAACCTTAAGCGTTCGTACCAAACACGTTGGTAAGGGTGCAATTTTATAGGTTCGTGAATAGCAGGTTTTTGATTTGTGAAAAGCCATTGCTCGACCCATTCAGACACCATCATTTCAAATTCAGGTGAAAGCCACATCGCAAAAGAAACAGCAAGCTTAGGATGAATCCAAACTTGTTGATTTTTACCTTCTCCTTTTTTTTCCACAAGATGATAAACCTCAACTCTTGTTTTATCAGACAAAAGCTCTATGTATTCATTTGTTCTATCCTTTTCAAACCAGCTATTGGGGTTTTTATACTTTCCTGTTTTATTTTTGTATGCTCTCGCTAATTTAGTTGCGTTGATATAGCCGTCAGAATGGCGTTGAGTTACTACTAATTCCCCAACAGAGTGTTCAATGTAGTGCATTCTAATTTATCCTTTTTTAAATAATTTACTTAATTTGTAAGATCACATTTGTTTATAACAAATAAAAGCAAATATAGGTAGCATTTTCCGAACTGAAAAGTTCGTCAACCACTAATCATAGAATAAATTTTTGCTGTGGGGATAATTTACTGTAATTTTAATCTATGAAAAAATATTATTGATATGGAGCAAGTATTATTAATTAGCCATAATAAAATATTTTCTCTGATAAATTTCTCCACTGCTCCCTGTTCCCTGTTCCCTGCTGCCTAAAATTTTTATGGTGGGTATTCAAAGATACATGGTAAGCATTTCCTGCGGAATGCTGCGCAAACAGCTATTAGCTGTCAGCTCTTAGCTCTTATGAGGGGATTTTAATATATAGATTTAAAGGCAGCTTTTAGGCGTAAAATTTAATTCTCATTCAATGAGTAAAGCTTTTATCTATAACTAAAAATAAGCAATAGCTGATGGCTGATAGCTGACGGCTGAATGCTTACGATACATGATATGACACGAATTAACTCTCCTTTGAATATCTCAAATCCGCTAATAACTTTATGAATACAATGAGCAAAATTTTCCCAATAATGCTCGTATAGACAAATAATAATTCCAGCATAATTGGGATAGACTTAACAAAGTCAGAAGTCAGAACTCAGAACTCAGAAGTCATTTTTGTAACGGGAATCTGAGCAAAGCTCCAAAAATATTTCGCCTTAAAAGGCGGGGTTGCGCGACCCATATTATTTTGATAATGTGATTTTATATCTGTACGATTTAGAGTTAAAATCGTATGATTTTATTTAATGGTAAAAACCAAAACTTACTCATAATGAAAGTGATGATTAAGTAGGTAGTTAAACAATTAATAATTAATAATTAATAATTACCTCTATTTGAAAACGGATAGGATTGACTCAAAGGAAACATTTTTCTTGTTTCTCCTTGAAAGGAGAGGCATTTTACCTTAATTATTCGGTAAAACTAAACGTAAAATAACTACAGCAAGTAAATTTCATCAAACTATTATGAATTCTGACTTTTTCTTTAATTAATTCCTGCCAAGACTCCCCTTAATACATCTGCACTAACCTGGTCTGTAATCTTGACCATACCCACCCCAGTCGGTAACACAAACCGTACCTTACCTGCTTTTACCTTTTTATCCGTCTGCAAAGAAATCAAAATTTCCTCAATATCCAACCCACTCGGCAACCTCGTCGGTAAAGCAGCTTTTTCTATCAAAGCTAACTGACGGCGATCGCTCTGTTCATCCCACATCCCCAACTCTACCGCCAACCGACTCGCAGCCACCATCCCAATAGCTACTGCTTCACCATGAGTCACCATAGTATAACCAGTCAAACTTTCCACAGCATGACCAATAGTATGACCGTAATTCAAAATTGCCCTTAATCCCGATTCTTTTTCATCTTTCTCTACCACATCAGCTTTACTTTGGCAAGACCTAATCAAGATTTCCTCTAATAACCCTGGCGTGAGATGATTAATTTCATCAAGCTCCTGACTATTCTCCATTTTGGCAAATAATTCCGCATCCCAGATAGTTCCATATTTAATAACTTCTGCCATTCCACCCCGAAACTCACGCACAGGTAAAGTTTTCAATACTTCCGGGTCAATTAATACGAGACGTGGTTGGTGGAAAGCGCCGATGAGATTTTTACCTTGGGGATGATTGACTCCCGTTTTTCCCCCAATAGCAGCATCCACCATTGCTAATAGAGAGGTGGGAACCTGCACTACATTCAAACCTCGCAACCAAGTCGCTGCTGCAAACCCAGTCATATCCCCAACTACCCCACCACCCAGGGCGACCATTGTCGAAGACCGTTCCATACGGTGTGCTAAAGCTGCATCGTAAATATTATTTAGGGTTTGAAAGTTTTTGTATTGTTCTCCAGCAGGGAGGGTGCAGTGAGAAACATCAAAACCCGCTTGTTGGAGAGAAGCGATCGCTCTAGAGCCATAATGACCAAATATTTCTGGGTTGGAGACCAGCAAGACCTTTTTGACCAAGTGGAGGGGTTGCATTTTTTGGCCAAGTTGGTCCAGGTTGCCAGGAGCGATCGCTATTTCATAGGATTTGGAGGGTAGTTTAACCGTGATGGATGCCATGGATAATTTCAGACTTTGCTATTTTGAACATTAAATATTAGACTTAATTTTATATTATTCGCCATTTTGGAGAAAAGTTAATGACTGTTGATGGAATTATTGCTTTCGTTGTATTGTTTGTTGGTGGTTTAGGTGTAGCTACAGTTTTAATGTTTGGCTTGCGTGCTGTTAAGTTAATCTAGAATTTTATGTTAAGCATTCAGTAGTCAGCCATCAGCTATCAGCTATTGGTTTTAGTTTTAGATAAAAGCTTTAATAATTGAGTCGGAATTAAATCTTACTACAAAAGCTGGCTATATTAATTGAAACCTCCTTATGAGAGCTGAGATCTAATAGCTGTTTCCGCAGCATTCCGCAGGAAATACTTACATTTTATGAGTTCTCCCGTTAGACGTTTTTTAATAGTTTAGCGGGAGTTTATAAGATACAAAAATCAAATATGAAAATCAAGTTACTGATTTAAAATTATTTTATGAGGATGATTATTTTGAGTGCTTAGAAAAGATAATTAAACTGCTAAATAATTGTCAATTAGAGAGCATAGATTATGATAATTTAATTGCAGAGTTAGAAGCCTTGGGTAGAAGTTAAAAAAGCACGGTTGAAAGTTTCGTGATTTTAATTATTCAACATCTTCTATTTTATCAATATTGGGAAAAGGAAAGAGATGATAATTCTAGACATTGGCAGACAGAAATTTTAACATTTCGAACTCAGTTGGAACTAAAACTCACAACAAATTTACGGAATTATTTAGTTAATAGATTAGATTATCTTTATGGTAAAGCCAGAAAAATTGCTCAAGTTAAATCGGAACTGAAATTACCAGAAATTAACCCTTATACTCTCGAACAAATACTTGATGAAGATTGGCTGTCAGGACAAATTATAGATTAGAAGCTACCATCGGTTTAGTTATTTTGATTTATAAAATTATAGATATGCACGAATACACAATTATTGGTTACGACAGAAAAAAAATTATTACTCCTTAGCATTTTTGAGTGGAGTTTTAAGTCCATTTTTCGTAAGTTGGATGAAACAAGTATTAAATCCTAGTTAAAGTAGCTCAAAAACTTGAATCTAAACCTTAGAAAAAAGTTGATTTAGTTCCATTTAGCACCGCTGTATTATCAATGCAAATCAAGCTCCTTGTTTACAGAATTTTGTATATAGAACCCATTTGGGATCTCCTGACCTAATCATAAGCCTTACAGTTTCTTGGTTTAATCATTATTGGCATAAATAGTTACTAAAGGATATTACCTAGACCTAAATTGCTCAAGATATTAGCTACTTCAGAAGCTAATTTAGCTTGAAAAAGATACGGTTAAGAAAAAATTTTCCTTTCAGTCAATCTTCATTGCTTTTAGGGAGAGGTAATTATCAATTATTAATTATTGAATACTCCCTACTCCTCACTTCTTGATTTATAGCAGTAGTCATAACTGTATTTGACATCTCAAAAACTGAAAACTCAGACAAGGCTATTTTTGCTTCTATTGTAGATAACTAAAGCCAACTTCGGTATTTTTTCTTCCTTCTTCCTTCTTCCTTCTTATCCCAATTTCCAAAGCTTAACAGTTTGATCGAAACTACCACTAGCTAAAATTTCTCCATCAGAACTAAATGCAACGGAATTAACCCATCGAGAATGCCCTTTTATAGTGCGTAAAAGTTTCCCTGTTTCTAGATGCCAAATTTTGATAGTATGGTCGCTACTTGCACTAACTAAAGTTTGACTATCTGGGCTAATAACTACAGAATTAACATCATTAGTATGACCGCGTAAAGTGCGTAAAATTTTTCCTGTTTCTAGTTGCCAAATTTTAATATTTTTATCGCTACTACCACTTGCTATTTTGTCGCCATCAGGACTGACAGTCACAGATAAAATTCTGCCATGATGACCGACTAATGTGTAAATTTCTGTTCCAGTTTCCAGATTCCAAGTTTTAATATTATTCTGACTTCCTGTGACTAATATTTTCCCATTCGAACTAATATCAACTGCATAAATACTGTCAGAATGACCGCGAAAAGTATGTAGCATTTTACCTGTAGGTATATGCCAAATTTTGATGGAATCATCGCTACTGCCACTCACTAATTTTTCTCCATCAGGACTAATAGCAATAGAAGTAACTCGCATAAAATGACTTTGCAAAGTTAGTTCTGTTTCGGTTGCTAAATGCCAAATTTTTATCGTCCCATCATAACTACCACTAGCTAATATATTTCCATCTTGGCTGAGAGCGATCGCTACTACATCATTAGTATGGCCTTCAATTATACCTAATTCTTCTCTTGTTTCTAAATTCCAAACTTGAATAGTACCATTACCATTACCACAAGCTAAAATTTGACCGTCTTGACTAATAACTACAGAATAAACTCTTTCTGAATCTGTATTAAAAGTTTCTTCTAAGGAAACTCCATTGGGCAGACTTAACTTTAAATATTTGGGATGAATCCGAAAATAACCAACAAAATGACTACCTCCTATAGCGAGGATAAAAATTATTCCACCTACTAGAAATTTGCCTTGATTTTTAGATAAAAATTTCTCTAGATTATCAGATTTAATTTCCTTTGACCGCTCTGGAGAAAATAAACCGGAATTAAATTGTTTTGGCAAATGACTAATAATTTGAGTAGCGCCAATCCCCAGAAGTAAAATTGCACTACCTAATAAGAATTTGCTTTTTAATGGATGATATTTTTTTTGTATCAAAGATTGAGATAAATCATCTTTTATCTGTCTCCACTGATGTAGAATAGTCTGATAATTTTCTGGATGTTGTTGTGAAATTAAGTCATCAATAAAATCTACTAATTTTGGGGATATTTGAGAAACTTTATCTCGCCAATTTAAGGTCTTAGTATCAGAATTTAAAAATGTAGATGCAGGCTGACCAGTTAACAAGTAAATAAACATATATCCGAGAGCCACAAAATCAGATTGTACAGACTGTAGCTCTAGAGAAAAATTAGTTAATGTTAATTGCCCATTGGGACGGAGAATAATATTACTAGGTTGAATATTTTGATAGAAAAATTGTTTTTCGTGTAATAAGTCTAAGATTTCTATGAGTTGATTTAACCATTCAACAGCTAATTCTTGATTAATGGGTAAATTGTTTTTTCCCAACCAAGTTTGTAGATTTTCTCCAGGAACTTTTTCTCTAACTAAACAGTGTAATTTTTGATTACTGTTTCTCGGTATAAATGTAAAATAACTACCAGGTTTGACTTGAGGAATTCCAGGATGATTCAGTTGCGCTAATATTTTGGCTTGTTGTTGAAATTGAGAGACAGATTCAGGACTATTTATATGTAATACTTTGAGAATTTCTGTGGTTTCTTCTCTTTTAACTTCATAAATAGTTCCCCAGTCAAGAACCCTAAGTTTTTTGACAGCTTGATATTGTCCTTCAATTAATAATTTGGAGCCACAAGCTGTACAATATAAAGGATTATTCTGATTTTCTGGGTAGAAGCAATTAGGATTAATACAGTAGCTCATAATAGCTGTCTAATTCAGTAGAGCTTTTTTGGTGTTTGAAAATCGAGTGAAGCTTAATGATTAAGCTAAGACACATTTAGATTTGATATTCTCTGTTAAGCTAATATACACTTATTTTGAGAATAGTAAAAATAACAAATAAGATATTTCCAGCTACTATTACTATTTTTAAAGTTAATATCTATAGCAGGGAACAGTGGTGCGACCCCGCGTCGGCGTTTTGCTGCGCAACATTTTTGCGCAGAATTCCGTAGGAAAAAGCTTTAGGTCCTTTGTAAGAGGCAAGACACAAGCGGTAGGAACTCGGCAAGGTATTCTCGCCATGGGAACGCTGACCAAGAGAGGGAACGCGCACTCCTGTGAAAGAACAGTGGGAAAAATATTTCCCCTGATTCGGAGCATTATGAGTCTATGTCCTCACCTACCTGTCTATTGCTATATAATTCACAATTTAAATGTACAATAATTTAGGGAATGACCAAAATAAAGAGATAAATTTTTTAAAGCCTAAATAGCCGATTAGACTTTAAACTTATCTAACTATAATATTTGTCTACGTTATATTTCGTATGTATATAAAATATTTATCGGGTAATCAAAATGTTTTGCCGAGTTACATCAATTTTTTGTCACATATTCAGTGGCAACTCAGAAACTAAATAGTCAACTTATAGTCTAACTTCTAATTAAAATCATACCTAACCTAAGCAATCAGCCACTTTGGGCATTAATATTATGTCCAGATAATTAGTGATAAAAAAAACTTTCTTCTCCTTCTCCTCTTCCCTCCTTCTACTCCTGACTCCTGAGGACTGACTCCTGACTCCTCTATTTATAACTGTTTAACCGGACATGATATAACTCAAAATTATTATAGTATCGTAGTATAGTCTTTATTGAATCGTTAGTTTCATTTCAGCGCATTCTACATTATGCTACGCGTAACATAATATTTGTAAAATAGTAGTTTTATAGCTAAAGTTTAAATAATTTGACCATCCTTAACTAACACCAGATATGATTGAATTAAACTATAGTTACTTATTTACCTATTCTGTTTTACCTATTCTGTAAAAGTTGCCTCTGAAAACTCCTAAGAGAACATCATGGCCTATTACAAATCCATCTTTTCTATCATTACCTCCTTGACTTTCCTGTACTCTTCTGCAACCCCGAGTAGAGCTATCGTAGATGATTACAGTACAGGAGAATTAAATAATCGTAGCTTTACAGAAGCAGAAAATTTACAATCAATCAATCAGATTAATTATCCAGTATCATTAGCCAAATCTTCATTTCCTCTGTATATTGCTCAAGATACTGATTCAGAGGCCAATAAATCTCAAAATAACAATCAAAAAGAACCGAAATCCTCGGACTCAAAAGTTCCGAAAGCTATTCGTGTCATACTCAAGGCTCTAGGAGGACGAAAAGCACTATTTATTTTAAGCATAACATCAGTTCTTGTCACTGGTACAGCAGTATTTATCTTACTTAAGCTTTTTGACGATCATCAACCTAAAGACTTAGATCCAGAAGACTTACAATCTCAAGATCAAATACCAAAAACAACTTCAACTGATTTAAATTTAAAGGCTAACGATTCCGAACGGTCCCCCTCTAAATGGCCTAGATTCCCAGAAAACTCTTATTTGGCCAATAAAAACAATTCTTTAGATTCTTTTGTCCCCCCATTACAGAAGTCTGGAGAAAATACTTCTGTAGAAATTTCAAAACATAGTTTAAAATCCCATAATTTAGATATTAAAGCTGAAAATTTTTCTACAATTGAGAGTGAAGAAAATAACCACTATGAGCGACCAGAAAATAAAGTGAATTTATCACAAGCAAATAATCAACATTCTACAGTTGAAGACTCTAGAGATATTACTCTGCCAAATAACTATCCTTTACCAGAAGTTAATGTTGTTGAAGAATTAATTAGTGGTCTACAAAATTTTGACCCGAAAAAACGGCATCATGCTATCTGGGAATTAGGTCAAAGAGGAGATTCTAGAGCTGTTCAACCATTAGTTAATTTACTGATAGATTCTGATTCTAAACAGCAAAGTTTAATTTTAGCCACTCTCTCAGAAATAGGAACTAAAACATTAAAACCAATGAATAGAGCTTTAGCAATGTCAATGCGAAATGACAATGCAGAAGTCAGAAAAAATGCTATCCGAGATTTAACTCGAATTTATGAGTTAATCATTCAAACAACTAGCTTATTGCAACAAGCAGAATATGACCCAGACCCTGAAGTTGAAAAAACAGCAAAATGGGCTTTAGAACAGTTAAATAGAATTCGTCCAAGGTGAGTTCAACAATTAACAATTAATAATTAATAATTAATTATTACCTCTTCTGTAATAGAAGGATTGGCTAAAAGTATTTTTTTTCCTTATCTTGGCCGATGGTTGGCCAGCGAGGAGACCCGAAGAGTGACAGAGCCGCTACCTCTTACAGAGGAGCTTTCCTATCGGGATGCTGCGCAAACGCTAACGCTAATGCCATCCCACCCTTCGGGAAGCTCCAAAGATCGACCGCTTTTTCTCCATGAATGGAGAGGCCTTATACTTTAATTTTTCGGTAACCAAAAACCAATTCGTCCCCAACGACGAAACCCAAAAGCAATTTCCTGAATGCTTGGTGGAAGAGAGTCTGGTATAAAAAAATTCAACATATAGCGCTGTGCGCAGGCAACAGGCAACAGCGGTGCGACCCCGCGACGACGCCAGTCGCAAGGGAATGCGCACCAAGAGAGGCAACAGCTCCGGAAGGGGGAATAAAAAACCGATAATATCAGGCTTTTAGCTATTGGACAGTTACTGTAATTTGTAAATATGCCAGCGCACATTGCTATAATTACCGAAAAATTGTGGGTATGCGCCTCCCTTTTTAAAGGGATAAAAAAAGAGACTATTCCTGATGTCAAACCTCCTTATTGCAGAGGTACTGATAACTGATAACTGAAATGATCGGTCTTATCAAATTATCTTTAAGGTAGATCGCAAGGAATAAATTAAGTTAAAACTCCATTGATTTGAAGCCACCACTTAAGACTTATATTATGTCCGGTAGCATCGGTATTGTATAGCAAAGGAAGGCAACAGGCAACAAACAGGAAGGCAATTGAGCAAGAAAAAAACTTAAATTTCCTGTAGATATCCACGCTAACTTTTACACAAACGATACCAACGGACATGATATTATTTATATTCCCACAAAAATTGTACAAAGGTAATATATCAAGTGGACTGTGTTGAACTCAAAAATTAGGATTATAATAGAATATTTATAATTCTAAAGTAGTATTAGAGAGGGGCCACATTTTCGTGGCTAGGAATGCCTATCGAAACCATCTACGGAAATCTTCAAGGTCTAAAATCTAGCCAACTCAAACAACTGCAACGGTTGTACCATCAGCGATTACCAAGCGATTGTCTAACTACCTCAGAATTTGCCCAAAGAGTCGCCTCAATCAGCAAAGAAGTTGGCCAACCAGTCTGTGTTTATATCAATCGTAGAGGAAAAATTATTCGGGTGGGAATTGGCACACCCCATCAAACCCAAATTCCTCCTCTAGAATTACCCCGTTACGGTGCAAGTCGCCTTAGTGGTATTCGTTGCATTGCTACTAACCTGAAACCAGAAGTGCCTTCAGAAGCTGCTCTGACTGCAATGGTGATTCAACGACTTGATGCTCTGGTGGTGCTTACCCTCACAGGTGAAGGATTTAAACGGAAGGGGGGTGGAGCTACTGGTTATGTTAAACAAGCTTATTTAGCTCACTTGTTACCCACTCAAACAGATCGTACAGATACTAATATCCAAGAATTGCTGTTTTGGACAGTATCACCCCCTCTGAGTCTGGATATGCTTGCCAAACAAGACTTTATTGACTTGATTGATGGATTAGAAGCAGAATTTCAAAGAGAATTTATTGCCCAAGAAGTTGATTCTGACCAAGATAAAGTTCTGTTGGTGGGGCTAAAAACAGACAAAATGAAGGATAGGGAATTTGAAGACGGGTTAGCAGAATTAGCTAGACTTGTTAATACTGCCGGAGGTCTGGTATTAAAGACAATGCAACAGAAGCGATCGCAACCCCATCCTCAAACTGTGGTAGGAGAGGGTAAAGTCCAAGAAATTGCTCTGACTGTTCAAACTGTGGGAGCTAACCTTGTTGTATTTGACCGCGACCTTTCTCCTGCTCAAGTTCGTAACCTAGAAACTAAAGTTGGTGTCAGAGTTGTAGACCGTACTGAAGTTATTCTCGATATTTTTGCTCAACGCGCTCAGTCTCGTGCCGGAAAATTACAGGTCGAACTTGCTCAACTGGAATATACTATCCCGCGTCTAACAGGTCGAGGTGAGGCAATGTCTCGTCTTGGTGGTGGTATTGGTACTAGAGGACCTGGTGAAACTAAGTTAGAAACGGAACGTCGGGCAATTAATGCTCGAATATCTCGGTTGCAGAAAGAGGTAAATCAGTTACAAGCACACCGCTCCCGTCTACGTCAACATCGTCAAAGTCAAGAAGTACCAACGGTGGCAATAGTTGGATACACTAATGCTGGTAAATCTACATTATTAAACACACTTACTAATTCAGAAGTTTATGCAGCAGACAAACTATTTGCCACTCTAGATCCTATTACTCGTCGTCTGACTATTCGTGATGCGGTTACTGAAGAACCAACTACAATTGTGATTACTGACACAGTGGGATTTATTCACGAACTACCTCCTACTCTGATGGATGCTTTTCGGGCAACTCTGGAAGAAGTGACAGATGCAGATGCTTTACTTCATGTGGTCGATCTGTCTCATCCTGCTTGGCAAAGTCAAATACGTTCTGTGATGACTATTTTGGCGGAAATGCCAGAAACTCCAGGACCTGCTTTAGTTGCTTTTAACAAAATTGATGAAGTAGATGGAGATACTTTAAGATTTGCTCACGAAGAATATCCGATGGCAGTATTTATTTCTGCTGCTAAAGCTCTCGGTTTGGAAACTTTGCGTCAACGACTTGCACAACTTATTGATTATGTTATTGCTTCTTAAAGAAGGAAGAAGGGAGAAAGTTTTTTAGGCGTTGGTGAATCCAACTATGAAATCTTATAAGAAACCGGGTTTGTTGGAGACAGATGTCAGTATGATCAGCCATCTATACAAACCCGGTTTCTATGCTTGGAAAGAGGATAGCCAAAATTACCAACACTTAATTATAGGGTTTGTAACTGTTGACTAAAATCTGGTATTATCTATAAAAATCTGGGATTATCTGTTTTATGTTACTTGGATTCAAAACTGAATTACATCCAAATAATAAACAAAAAACCTTATTAGCTAAACACGCTGGTGTAGCTCGTAACGCCTGGAATTGGGGTTTATGGCTGACTAGAAATATACTTAATCACAATTCCAATAATCCTAATAGTAAACTAAAATTTCCTACTGCGATTGACTTGCATAAACTCCTGGTATCAATGGTTAAACCCAATAACTATTGGTATTATGAAGTATCTAAAACAGCACCTCAATATGCTTTGAGATATTTGTCAGCAGCTTGGAAACGTTGCTTTAGCAAAGTGTCTAGCCAACCTAAATTCAAGAAGAAAGGTAGAGATGATAGTTTTACTTTAGATGGTTCTATATCAGTAGGTTTTAATCGTATAAAATTACCTCGGATTGGGTGGATTAAAACATACGAAATACTGCCAGATAATTTTACCCCTAAATCTGTAACTATTAGCAAAAAAGCAAGTCGTTGGTTTGTAAGCTTTAAAATAGACTCAGCTTCCCAAATTACTGAAAAGTCAGTAGATGTAGTTGGTGTAGATTTAGGAGTAAAGTCTCTAGCCACATTATCCACTGGTGAGGTATTTGAAGGCTCTAAGTCCTACAGAAAATTAGAAGCTAGGCTATCTAGACTACAATACCTGAATCGACATAAAGTCAAGTTTTCAAATAACTGGAAAAAAGCACAACTTGATATTGCTCAATTGCATAGCAAAATAGCTAATATCAGAAAAGATACATTACATAAACTGACTACTTACTTGGCTAAAAATCACAGTCAGATAGTAATAGAAGATTTAAATGTATCGGGAATGATGTCAAATCACAAGCTAGCTAAGGCTGTTGCTGATATGGGGTTTTATGAATTTAGAAGACAGTTAGAGTATAAATGTCAACTGTACGGCTCATCCTTAACCATTGTTGATAGATGGTTTCCTAGTTCTAAAACCTGCTCTAACTGTGGTCAGGTTAAGCAATCTCTATCCTTATCAGAGCGTATTTTTGACTGTGAACACTGTGGGTTCAGATGTGACCGAGATTTGAATGCTAGCTTAAATATAGCTATGGCGGTCAGTTCGACCGTGGCAGCCTGTGGACTGGATAACGCCGACGTTGCCAGGAGCGAAGCAGGAATAGAACAGATTGTTTATAGAAAATCATAGATTTATATAGATAATCGTAGGTTTTTAAGAACGGTTTCATGCATCATCGGAAATTTTAGCTTACCATGAATATTCTGTAATTGATGAGGTCATCCGCAAAAGTCATCTAAAGATGACTGATTTATTATAGCTAATCAATGAAACTTAATATTAGTATATAAAATCTAAAATTATTCTCTAAAGAGCCAATTAATATTACAATCAGCTAAGAAATATTGCTTATGGGTAATCAATTATGTCTGCTAACGTAGAAATTTACACCTGGTCAAGTTGTCCATTTTGCATTAGTGCTAAAGCACTGTTAGATAAAAAGCAAGTAACCTATCAGGAATACGCTATAGATGGCAATGACCTGGAACGGGAAAAGATGGCTGTGAGAGCTAATGGCCGTCGTTCTTTGCCCCAAATTTTTATAAATGACCAACATATTGGCGGTTGTGATGATTTATACGGACTGGAAGCTCAAGGGAAACTAGACCAACTTCTAGGAGTTTAGTATTAATTTCGGTAATACAAAAGCCTTGCTAGAATTTATGATTTTTTAGGGGTACTTATTGTTTGAAGATGATGATTTCCCCCTATTTGTTGTGCAAGAAAATTTTGAACTAATTAACAAAAAAAGATGAAATTTGCATTCATCATAGACCCTATAGACCGACTTAACCCAGTTCACGATACCAGCGTGGCACTAATGGAAGCTGCTCAAGAACTTGGTCACGAAGTTTGGATAACGGAAGTTAATCAACTAACTATTATTGATAGTAAAACCTGGGCAACAATTAAGCAGGTACATTTGACCCCAATTGAAAGGATAGAAAATCATTGGGTGGCAAGTAATCCTTGGTACGATCTAGGAAAAACTATGCTGGAACCATTAGAATCGATGGATGCTGTATTTATGCGGCAAGATCCACCAGTAACAATTCCTTATCTTTATGCTACTTATCTTCTAGACTATATTAATCCAGAAAAAACTTTAGTAATAAATTCTCCTCAAGGGTTACGCGCTGCTAATGAAAAAATGTATGCTTTGCAGTTTAAAAAGGTAATTCCAGAGACAATTGTTAGTCAAGAAAAAGAGGTAATTAGAAACTTTTTAGAGTCACAAGGAGCAGCAGTTTTAAAACCTTTAGGAGGAAAAGCTGGAGAGGGAATTTTATTTTTGGAACCCACAGATAAAAATTTTAATTCCCTAATAGAAATTAGTACAAAACAAGGTAGAGAACCTGTGATGATTCAGAGTTATTTACCAGCAGCAAAAGAAGGAGATAAGCGAATTATTATGCTTAATGGTAAGTCTATTGGAGCAGTAAATAGGATTCCTACTGGTAAAGAATTTAGAGGAAATATGGCAGTAGGTGGACGAGTTGCTCAGACAGAAATTACGGAACGAGAATCTGAAATTTGCGAGTATTTAGCACCTAAATTAATAGCAGATGGTTTATATTTTGTTGGTATAGATGTGATTGGTGGTTATCTCACAGAAGTTAATGTTACCAGTCCAACAGGAATTAGAGAAATTGATTTGCTTGATAATGTTAATCTGGGGAAACAAGTAATAGAATGGGTAATTGATCGAGTTAAAAGTCAAAAGTCAAAAGCGAGTGTGTAATTCTGAGGTCCCCTCAGAATGTAAGACACACTCAAGACAGTCAAAAGTAATAATTTGTAATTCCTGTATTTGAATTTATCTGGATTTGTATTTTGCCAGAGCTATTAATTAATATCCTAGAGTCTCAATATAATAGTTAAGAAGTAATATCACAATTAAGTAAGTATTTCTTATTAAATTTAGTAGGGTTTTGGTCTCCAAACCTTGAAAATAAAGTACAATTTTGAGAAAGTAAACAGCTCATCTGGCAAAATTCAACAGTGGGTTAGCAGGATGTTTAATTAATTTTGCTTAGATACTTAAATATAATTTCAGATTAGTTATAGTTATAAAAAATTAAGGTATCACTATCCTAAATGATTTTTATAAATTCCAAACTTGATAAAAATTATCAAATATTCCTCTGTTAGCTCTTGCCTAAAAAAAACAAATATTTTTTTACAGGAGTTAATAAAATAGAACTGCTATAAGTATTCTTTCCTAACTTATATTGTGTTTCCTTGAATGCTTATAATAAACAATTGATGATTTTTATAACTTTGTAGATTGGGTTGACGCAGGAAACCCAACAATAATAGATACCTGTTGGGTTTGGTCTCACTTGCAAACCTACGGTATTATAACTTAGCTAAGTAGGTAGGTAAAATTAAATAGAAAATGATTGTTGAGACGGAAAACCGGAAAATAAAAACTGTGGATAGTGATTAAACAATTTCTCTCAGCTCATGTGGCATTTGCCTATTGGTTTTATATTTTTTTACCTAATAATTAATAATTAAAATTAATAATTAAATAATTCAGGTTAAAAGCTTCCCCTTAAAAAGGGAAAAAAATAAATTTTTTCCTTCTTGGTCAATCCTCTCCCTTTTAGGGAGAGGTAATTATCCATTATCCATTAATGAAACCTACCTACTTACTAAAAATTTACCTTCTTCCTTCTTACTTCTTCCTTCTTACTTCTTATAAACAATGAACAATCAAACTATTGGCGTAGCAGTTATTGGTACAGGATTTGGTCAAAAAGTACATATACCAGGTTTACAAGCACATCACAAAACTCAAGTATTAGCTGTCTATAACCCTGATTTAGAAAAAGCTAAATCAATTACATTAAAGCATAACATTCCTCATGCTTTTAACACTATAGAAGAAATTATTTCTATACCTGAAGTTGCAGCAGTAACAATTTCTACTCCACCATTTTTACACTATGAAATGGCAAAAAAAGTCTTATCCGCAGGCAAACATTTATTGTTAGAAAAACCCACGACTTTAACAGTAGAAGAAGCCCAAGAATTATATCATATTGCTGCTAATAATAAATCTGTAGCAACTATGGATTTTGAATTTCGTTATATTCCTGCTTGGCAACTATTTGCAGAAATTTTAGCAGATGGATATGTGGGGGATAAACGCCTAATAAAAATTGATTGGTTAGCATCAAGTCGCGCTAACCCAAATCGTCCTTGGAATTGGTATGCTCAAAAAGATAAAGGTGGTGGTGCATTAGGAGCGATCGCTTCTCATTCTTTTGATTATATTAACTGGTTATTTGGACCTACGAAAAAACTTTGGGGACAACTGAATACTTCAATTAAAACTCGTCCTGACCCCACAGAGGATAACAAGTTAAAACCAGTAGATGCAGATGATACTTGTAATATTATGCTAGACTTGGCGGACGGTACTCCCTGTCAAATTTGTATTAGTTCTGTTACTTATCAAGGGCGTGGTCATTGGGTAGAAGTTTATGGTAGTAAAGGTACATTAATTATAGGTAGCGATAATCAAAAAGATTATGTACATGGGTTCAAAGTTTGGGGTTCTCAAAATGGAGAGACTTTAGTAGAAATAAAAATTCCTGACAGATTAGAATTTCCTCAAATTTATCCTGATGGTAGAATTGCACCTTTTATTCGAGTAGTTGATAATTGGGTAAAAGCAATAGAGGTCGGAAAATCTGTAGTTCCATCTCTGAGAGAAGGTGTTTATTCTCAGTTATTAATGGATTTAACCCATGAATCTAATATGACAGGTAATTGGGTCAATGTGCCAGATTTAGATAAATTATTGGCAAATAGTAGTAGCTTTTAACTGAATGTCGTCGCGGGGGCGCACCACTTTGTCAAAGGGACATCTCCTGTAAAATATTTTAATTAAGCTTATTATTCGTAATATTCTTTGTTCAAATTGGTATAATAGACATCTGGTAAAAATCAAAAATAAAATCAATTCTTATCCATAAATATTCAAATATTTCTTTCTGTTCCCTATTCCCTATTCCCTTAATATTAGCTATCTCTAATAGCTGGTGCAGTTGCCAAACTGATTGCTGCCTTTTGCATAATTTCTATATCTGACTTTGACCAGGAGCGTGCATCCTGACATTGATGAGCAACTAGCAACCCCCATAACCTCCTAGAATTAAGAATCGGCACTACTAAATTAGCTTTAACCCTTATACTACGGAGAAAATCTCGATGGCAAGGATGTATTGCTTCTAATTCAATATCTTCGATCGCTCGGACTCTTCCCTCTTGATACATAGCAGCATATTCATCATTAAAACATTCATCAGCTCCTGTTGAACCATAAATCGATAGTTCCCCATCACTCAAAGACTCAAATGTTACCTGTCCTTTCCACTCACGATAAAAATAATATAATAGCACTCTTTGTGCTTGAATATAGCCTCTAATATCGTCAAGAGTTTCTTGGATAAAAGTATTCCGAGCTACATTTTTAGCTAGACGTTTTGTTAGTTTTTCTAAATCCGGGTCAGTATGAGACATATTAGGGCGATTATTACACTCTTTATTGTTACTATTAGCCATGCTCTGTATCAGTTAAATTACAATTTTTCAAGCTTATATCGGTTGAAAATTTTGACTAGCAGATCGGTCATCTTTAATTTTATACTCAGAACTTAGTTTGACTCATTTCAAATTTTTTTGCCATGGTTATTTGTCAGATAATTTGATGATTTTCATCAGCACTATTATTCGGTAATTAAAATGAAAAATTTTAAACGAAAAACTCAAAAAACTTTTGTAAGAAAAATCGGTCCTGTAGACTTTATAATTTCAGGAATGACTCGCTTTGAGTGGAGTGATTTTTACCATTGGTTAATACAAATTTCTTGGCAAAAGCTATGGGGAATAATCATTAGTTTTTATTTAATAATTAATATTATATTTACATTTTTATATTTAGCCAGTAGTAATGGAATTGCTAATGCTCAACCTGGTTCTTTTAGTGATACTTTTTCTTTCAGCGTACAAACCATGGCCACTATTGGTTATGGCGCGATGTACCCGACAAATACTTATACCCATGTTTTAGTAACTATAGAAGTTTTTATTGGTCTAATTGCCATGGCAATGATTACAGGACTAATGTTTGCCCGTTTTTCTTTGCCAACTGCGCGGGTACTTTTCAGTAAGGTAGCAGTTATTTCTCCTTACAATGGTATTCCGACTCTTATGTTTCGTATTGCCAATCAACGCCAAAATTGGATAGTAGAAACTCAAGTGAGAGTAACTTTATTAATGGATAAAGAGGTTTCTGCTGAAGGACATTCTTTACGAAGATTATGCGATTTAAAATTGGTTCGTTCTCAAACACCAATGCTTGCTCTTACCTGGTTAGTAATGCACCAAATTGATGAAAATAGTCCTTTATATAATTGGTCTGAAGATGATTTTAAGAATTTAAATAATCAGGATATGCGATTTTTTATAATGCTTACGGGATTAGATGAAACTGTTTCTCAGACTATTCATGCTCGTCATATTTATACATTAGACCAGATAATGTGGCATCAGTATTTTGTTGATATAATGTTTACTTCTGCGGATGGTCAAAACTATGTTGATTACTCACATTTCCACAATGTTGTGCCTTTAGAAATCAGTAAAAATTGACTGAAAATTCAGAAATTAAAGTATGAATGAATACTGATAAATACTGGAAAATCAAAAATTTTTGCCAAACTAAGTTTTTTGTGGTTTAATCATCAAGGGTTATTCAGTTTATAAAATATATATTCCGGAATAGTTTATGACAGATACAGTAGGTACAACAGAAGCAGCTTTTCTTCTCAATATTTCTACCGCCAGACTCAGGTTACTTCTCAGGCAAGGTCGCCTCAAAGGAGCCAAAAAGGTCAAACGATTCTGGATAATTCCTTTGAATAGTCGGGGAATGCCAGAAATTACTCCAGGTCGTCGAGGTCCTCAAGGAACTTGGAATAAAGGATTTCGTACAGGCAATACTTTTATCCATGTGCTACGAAGAGAAATTGACTATAACCGAGACAATTGCACATCTTTACCAGCGATATCTGTAAAACAGGGAAACAGAAATTATCGTTGTCACGAAGTAGAGATTCTGGGAAACTGCAAAATCGTGTATCGTCCTCATAAACCTAACAAGAGTCAAGCTGGTGGTGCTCGCCTGTGGATTGAGGTAGACCCTGATATTCAAATAATTCGCAAATCTTTCCTAGATACAGAGCCAGAGGAAAATAAACCTAAAGGTTTTGGTTAGCTTTAAGTCTGATTGTTAAGTTCAACCGAATTTTTCTCTATTTCTCTATTTAATAGTAATAGTATCGGTGTTGCCTTCTTTGACTTTTGGGCTAACACTACAGATTCTTATGGAAATGATTCTGATATTTCTAGCAGTACCAAGCTGCCTCAAAATCCTCTTCCCTATTCCAAACCTCTTCCTCCTCCTGCGATATTGGTAATATTTTTTTCTATCTTCATACTTAAATCTAACCAAGTTGACCTAGTAATAGGAGCGCTAGTAGAAACATAATCTACTCCTGTTTGAGCCACATTTCTAATAGTATCTAAAGTAATATTTCCTGAAGCTTCAATTTTAATACGACTATTATTTTGCCTAATAATTTTAACTGCTTGCTGCATTACTTCAACAGACATATTATCGAGCATAATAATATCTGCCTGATACTCCAAAGCAGTTTCTACTTCTGCCAATGTTTCTGTCTCCACTTCAATAGTTAAAGGATAAGGTATTGTTTCTCTGACCTTAGCGATCGCTTCCCCAATACCTCCAGCAGCAGCAATATGATTATCCTTAATCATCACCGCATCATCCAAACCCATGCGATGATTTTTCGCCCCACCAACTTGAGTCGCATATTTTTCTAAAATTCTCAATCCTGGAGTTGTCTTGCGAGTATCAACCAGTTGCACCGACAGATCGGCAATTTTATCTGCATATTTACGAGTCATAGTCGCTATCCCACTCAAACGCATCCCTAGATTTAAGGCCACCCTTTCCCCAGTCAATAAACTATCTAAAGGCCCATCTAACTTAGCTATTACAGTACCCGACTCACACCATTCCCCCTCTGTAACAGTAGGTAAAAAGTTGACCTTTTCATCCAAAAGTTGAAATACTCTAGCTGCAATTGGCAACCCCGCAATAACTCCTGATTCCTTGACCAACCAATAACCTGCACCTGGAATTACTTGGTCTGCTGAAAATAAGCCTGCAGTAGTGCGATCGCCCCTGCCAATATCTTCTAGGAGCCAATTTTTTAATAAGTTGTCTAATATTATGTTTGGAGGTATAACAGATTGCATATTTTTACTTAAATTTCATTCAGAATTACTGGCAGAGTAGCTCCCACCTAATATCAAATCCGGTTGAATACTTATTATATAGTTGGGAGTAGGGGACTGGGGGACTGGGGGAGTAGGGGAGAAGAAATATTCAAGTAATTTAAGAAATTATAAACAGATATTAAACATCTACTCCACGCATAGGGAGTAGAGAGTAAAGGGAAAGAAATAAGAGTGCGATAATTGATTTTATTTTTTATTATTGGAGATGTCTATCATATAACTAGATTCTATGTGCAATTAACCGTATTTGATATAAAATATTTAACACAGCAAATATCAACTCGTCCATTTTTTGAATCTATATTCGTTTACTCAACAAGGTTAACTTTTTCTCCCATAACTAACTCTAAATTCAATTTTTGATGAATTCTACTATAATTAATAAATCTATCATAAAATAGACTGATTAAAGTGTCTTAAACTTACCACTGGTCAATAAGTAAATTACAGAAAGATTTAATAATGTTTGCTACTCAACTTAAAACTAACCAAACTTTAGATAATATACCTAACGATATATTTGAAGCGATCGCTCACCTCAAGCAAGAATTAAATGCTGTTATCTTAGCTCACTATTATCAAGAACCGGATATTCAAGATATTGCTGACTATATAGGTGACTCCCTCGGTCTTTCCCAAAAAGCAGCAGAAACAGATGCAGATGTCATTGTCTTTGCTGGAGTTCATTTCATGGCGGAAACAGCAAAAATTCTCAACCCAAATAAACTGGTACTCCTCCCAGACTTAGATGCAGGTTGCTCTCTCGCCGATAGTTGCCCAGCGGAAGAATTTGCCAAATATAAAGCAGTCCATCCTGATGCAATAGTAGTTTCTTATATTAATTGCACTGCTGCTATTAAAGCAATGAGCGATATTATCTGCACCAGTTCCAACTCAGTCAAAATAGTTAAGCAAATACCAGCAGACCAACCAATAATTTTTGCCCCAGACCGGAACCTGGGTCGTTATGTCATGGAGCAAACCGGACGAGATTTAATTTTGTGGGAAGGAAGTTGCATTGTTCACGAGACATTTTCTGAAAAAAAGATGGTGCAATTAAAAATAGAGCATCCCGAAGCTGAAATTATCGCTCATCCAGAATGCGAACCGAGTGTGTTGCGTCATGCTAATTATATTGGTTCAACCACTGCTTTATTGAAGTATTGTCAGGAAAACCAAAACCAAACATTTATTGTGGCAACGGAACCAGGAATAATTCATCAAATGCAAAAGAAGGCACCTAGCAAAAACTTTATCCCTGCACCAGCGATGAATAATTGTGCTTGTAACGAATGTCCTCACATGAGGTTGAATACTTTGGAAAAACTTTATCTGGCAATGAAAAATAAAACACCAGAAATTGAGATTCCTGAAGAGACGCGAGTAGCAGCACTAAAACCTATTCAAAAGATGTTAGAACTTTCATTTAATTAGGCAAAAGTTATAGATAGAGGATAAATGACAGAAGCAGTAAAAATTGCCCAACAATATTATGATGACACCGAAACCGACAGAATGTATGCAGCTATCTGGGGAGGGGAACATATTCATTATGGCATCTACACCCAACCAGACGAAGCAATTCACTATGCGTCCCTGCGTACCGTAGAAACCATTGCCCAAACTCTAGAAAAAATAGACCAAAATTCACGGGTCATCGACCTGGGAGCTGGATATGGAGGGGCAGCTAGGTATTTGGCTAAAACTTATGGCTGTTTCGTGTGTTGTCTCAATTTAAGCCAGTTGCAAAATCAACGCAACAGTCAACTTAATCAAGAACAAAACTTAAGCCACTTGGTAGAAGTTACTCAAGGAAGTTTTGAGGATATCCCTTATGCAGATAACTCCTTTGATATAGTTTGGTCTCAGGATGCCATTGTGCATAGTGGCGATCGCCGTCTAGTTTTCCCAGAAATTAAAAGAATATTAAAACCGGGAGGCGAATTAATTTTTACGGTAGTCCTAAAAAAGTAATGATGTCTGCAATCAGGCATTGTAGTGATCAATAAACATCCAAATCGCTCCGATATGATTTTCTAGTTTCTGGCAACAGGATAGTGCTCTCCTAAGTAATCGCGATACTCCTTGTCTGATGGTACAGTTGAACCTTTCAATATAGCTTGTCTGATATCAAATCCGGTAGCATCGGTGTAATTAGATAGTTAATCTAGGAGGACCTCCTCAGGAGGGAAGAGAATGCGCGAAACATTTGCTCTTGGATGAAGATGAAAATTTTTTTTATACCGAACCCGAGCGGATTTGATATGACCCGTTTGTTGGCCCACGGCTTCATGTCTTTTGCTCGGGACTACCTGTTCATCTGCCTGCCAAAAATCTGTGTAGACTATTGCACACTGGCGATCTACCCCTGGTAGAGAAGACCACAGTTGCTTGGCTGCTTCCCGATCTGGTTTACCGATATCAACCCCAACAATCTGCCGCCTTTCCTGATCCAGTCCTACCCAAACCCACTGCTGATTTCCTTTGTTGTCTACAAACGACCACATCTCCAATGCTGGCAACGTTAACTTCCCTTTTTTTTTTGGGATGTTTTCACCAGTGGAGGAACCTCTGCATATTTGGCAAGTACATGATCTTGAAGCCATTTTTCAGACAGTTGAGCAACCCGAGCAATGGCAGCCAGAGAAATACGTTCCAGCAGCATCGGGTCAATCCCAGCTTGAAGTCTGGTCAGAAATGGTATTTTGAGTGGGATGCTCAATCAACTGGCGACCACAGTGGTGGCATTTGAAGGGTTGTTTACCCTTGTGGAGCTGGCCATTGTTGACAACGGGTTGACCGTGACATTGAGGGTAGTTGGGCATAGTGGTAACTATGGTTGACTATTTTCCTCATTTTACTCCACTATTATTACTTTTACAGGACTACCATTATTTATACTATTGTTTCATTGAGTAAATTATAATGACAACAACTCTAGCGACTCCTGATACTACCTTAGCAACTATTCAAGCTGCTTTACCTGTTGATCCACAACCTTATATTATAGCCGATCGCTCTGCCGGATTAATTGTAGTAGATGTACTTAATGGTTTTTGCACTGTTGGGTTTGGTCCCTTAGCACCCCAAGAACCTAACGAACAAATTGCTACAATGATTTCAGAAAGCGATCGCCTAGCGAGAACTTTTGTTGAACGAGGTTGGCCAGTTTTAGCATTTTTAGATACCCACGAACCAGGGAAACCAGAACCTCCTTATCCACCTCATTGCGAAAAGGGAACAGGAGAAGAAGAACTTGTCCCAGAACTGAAATGGTTACACGATAATCCCCTCGCAACATTAGTTCCCAAGGATTGTATTAATGGATTTATCGGTTCTATTGAGGTTAATACTCAGCGTAATGTATTGTTAAACTGGATAAATGAATACAAACTGGAAGTCTTAGTTGTGGTAGGAATTTGCACCGATATCTGTGTGATGGATTTTGTTGTAACTATTCTGTCGGTTCGTAATCATGGTTTAGTGCCTACTTTAAAAGATGTGGCTGTATATGAAAAAGGTTGTGCTACCTTTGACCTCACAGCAGAAATGGCAGCAGAGCAAGGTTTACCAAAAACTGCTATTCATCCACAGAAAGTATTACACCATGTCGGATTATATAAAATGGCCGAACGCGGTACATTTATTGCTTCTACTATTGAAATTTAGAGGCCGACCGACTGTTAAAAGTAGAATTTTCCGGTATTGAAAATAAGTTAGACATCTATACTGTGTTGATGATAAGCTTCAAAAATTACAGCAGTTTTCGAGTTGATCAGTTACAAAGTTTGATACTTTTAGGGAATAGGTAGCAGGGAGCAAGGAATGAATAAAAATTATAGATTAGTCATAAACTATACCGTAATTATTCGGTAAAAAATCACAAATATTTGTAGCAAATACAGAAGTTTTCGAGTCTTGGAGGTAGAAAAAATTATGCTTTTAAAACACAGGGAATAGGGAATAAGAATTAGAGATAAACTTTAAATTATACCTTACTCCCCTGAAATTTGCTGTATTTATTTAATTACTGTTAGAGTTCAAAGTTAAAAGCTCATATCAAATCCGTCTAATTGCATATGCTTCCAATTACCTTACGATCAGTTTTAGCCTAATAGACACCTCCAATTATAAAAAATCAAATCAATTATCGTACTCTTATTCATCAATTCTTTCCCCCTACTCCCTACTCCCTCTTTTATGGAGATGTCTAATGATTGTGAGGTTATTTAACCGGATTTGATATTCAAAGTAAAACCGAAACATAATAACTTCTGAATATAAATATAAGTTCCTCTAAATAATTTTTGATTCATAACCGAAGAAATTGTAAAAAAGTAGCTGAATTTTAAGAAAGCAATTATAATCTTTCTAATCTGTAGACAATGAGCAAGCATTCTTCTTGTCCCCTCTTAATTGCAAGGGATAGTCTATTGCTATCTATAAATATGTATCTGAAATTCCTTATAGAAAAGCTGTGCTCAACAAAATTGTACACTGATTTATTCTATATCAAATAAATAACTTTATACGAATGCCAAGATTAAAATCTCTAAACATTTCTCCCTACTTTGATGTTATAGTAGTAGGTTCGGGTGCAGCAGGACTTTATGCTGCACTTTGTTTACCTACTCATCTTAGAGTTGGTTTAGTTACTAAGGATGTCATAAATATGGGATCGAGTAACTGCGCTCAGGGAGGTATTGCTGCTGCTGTAGATCCATCAGATCATCCATTCTTACACTTAGAAGATACCCTCAAAGCAGGTGTGGGTTTATGTGAAAAAGAAGCGGTAAAATTCATGGTTGAGAATGCAGGTGAAGCGATCGCTCATCTAGTAGAAATGGGTGTTGCTTTTGACCGCAAAGGAGAAAAACTGGCAATGACTTTAGAAGCTGCCCACTCACATCCTCGCGTACTTCATTCCGCAGATACTACAGGTCGAGCTATTATTGATACACTTACAGCAAAAGTTTTGGAACGTCAAAACATTCAAGTTATTTCTCAGGCAGTAGCATTAAATTTATGGCTGACTCCACAAAAAAATCGCGTCCAAGGTATTAGTCTTCTCCATCAAAGTAAAATTCAGTGGTTAAAATCTTCCATAGTTGTGCTGGCAACGGGTGGAGGGGGTCAAATATTTGCTCAAACAACTAACCCGGAAGTGAGTACAGGGGATGGAGTAGCAATAGCTTGGCGTGCGGGAGCTGTTTTACGAGATTTGGAATTTTTCCAATTTCATCCTACTGCTTTAACTAAACCAGGCGCTCCTCATTTTCTGATTAGTGAAGCTGTGCGGGGAGAAGGATCTCATCTAATTGATGTTCGCGGAAACCGCTTTGCCTTTGAATATCATCCTGCTGGAGAGTTGGCACCAAGAGATGTTGTCAGTAGAGCTATTTTTCATCACTTGCAAAAAACTGCAGATGATCCCACCCAAGCTCATGTTTATTTAGATTTGCGACCTATTGCTCCCGACCGCATTCGTTATCGCTTCCCCAATATTATCAATGTCTGCAAACAATGGGGTATTGATGTTTTTCAAGAACCTATTCCGGTTGCTCCTGCTGCTCATTATTGGATGGGTGGAATTGCTTGTAACTTAATGAGTAAAACCTCAATTCGTGGACTCTATGCTATCGGAGAAACGGCAAGTACGGGAGTTCATGGAGCAAATCGTTTAGCTAGTAATTCTTTGTTGGAATGTTTAGTGTTTGCTTCTCAACTATCTCGCATTGAAATTCAGCCAAATTTAGTTGCGCCTAATTCTGAGGTGTCGCAGGTAGACTTTAATTGGAGTGGGGATATGGAAAAGATAGAATTGATTCGGCAAATGCTACCGAGTTTAATGTGGGAAAGTGCGGGTATATCTCGTGAAAGAGAGTTGTTAGATAGATCCATACATAAAATTAATAATTGGCGAGAAAGTTTGGCAGGTTTGGATGTAGTTCAATTTTTAGCAAATCTATTACCTAACCAGATGATAGAGTTAAACTCGACTGATGCTGAACAACAGTTGCGGATGGTTGCAGAAACGCTCAATCTTTTGGATCTAGGTTCTTTAATTCTCAAAAGTGCTGCATGGCGAATTGAAAGCAGAGGTGGGCATTATCGTAGCGATTATCCTCAAAGTTCCGACCGTTGGAACGTACATACTTTGGTGCAGGGCGATCGCTTGTGGAAATCGCCAATGGGGATTAATTCTGAAGAGTTAAAAATCAAAAGTATGGCAGTTGAGGCATAATATGATCTCAGGTTAACTACTGAATTATCATCATAAATAAACCTTTGATCAAACACCTGCAGGGAAGCTCTATTTAACTTCTCTGCATTCTTTTTCAAATCTATGTCTAAAAATCTTAGAGACTGTTTGTAAAAAAAAGCTAAAGATGGCCATGAAGAGGTATTTAAGGTAGGAAATTGAAGAAGGAGACAGGAGACAGGAGACAGGAGACAGGAGGAAAATTACATGGGGATTCGCTCCCCCAAGTAATTTTGAACACCCCCGTTGACGGTGGGGTATTAAACCCACAAAGAAAATGATAAAAAAATCAATGATGAGTGTCAAATCAATGTCCCGAAAATTTTATGCCAGTTACCTAAGCGATCGCTTAGGTGGGAGCTACTAGAACCTTTGCTACCAAAACCTCGATGAGTGTCAAATCAATGTCCCGAAAATCTTATGCCAGTTACCTAAGCGATCGCTTAGGTGGGAGCTACTAGAACCTTTGCTACCAAAACCTCAAAAACGAGGGCAAAAACCAAACACTAATCTCACAGAAGTAGTTAATGGTATCTTCTATATCTTTTATTCTGGTTGTCATTGGCGTTCTTTGCCCTATGATCTACCACCTTGGCAAACTGTATCAACTAAATGTACGTAAATGGCAACGACATGGTGTTTGGGAGGAAATAAATCATACTCTACGGCGAGAAACAAGAATACTCGAAACACGACACCCAGAACCTACTGCAGCAGTTGTCGATTCGTATGGCGGTAAAAACAACGGCAAAAAGCGCACCGCCCGCGCTGAGGTTTCCTCAGCGTAAGGACGGAGCAAGCAGGGGGAGGTATATGGCTATGATGGCGGTAAAAAAGTAAAAGGCCGGGTATCGTCATATCTTGGTTGATACTCAAGGGTTACTACTAGGGGTACTTGTCAGTGAAGCAAATATGGGAGAATGCTTGGGAGCTATGGCATTTAGGGTAAGCTACCATCTTTAAAATTAAGATATATCAAGGTGTGTAAGGTTTTAATATTTTGATACTTACACAAAGAAATTAAGATCAGTGTAGTTAAGTAAAATTACTTATCAAAATGTATGTAATTGAAATTTTTGATTATAAGATAATAGTGTACACGGAGACAAAAGAAACAGACAGAGTGGATTTACTTTGAGATATTAAAAGTGAGCGAGACCAAGGACAGTTAAGGAGTAATTTCAATACAACACTTATTGGGGAGGTCTGACTTATGAATATAAAAGAAATTTATAAATTAGGGATACCTCTAACTTTAGCGTCGAGTTTGATCTTAGGACTAATAGTTAACTATCCATCCCATACTCAAGGAGCACAAAATATAGACCCTGAACCTTTCATTGATAAAACTGAGAATCCTATCAGGCTAGCAAGAATTATTAAGCGTTCTTGTACTGGGTACTATCAGGTAGAAAGTTCAAGTTTAACCGCTCAAAACGGCGTAATAGTAGGTAGATTTCATGCAAGAAGAGGATGCGGTCATAATGTACCAAATAGATGTCGGAGAAAAGCAAGAGATGCTGCCCACAATTGTATGGAAGATCACTGGAATTATAAAAAAGTAATGCCTCAATTATGTCAAAGTGAAGGAGTGCAAAATTATAATATTCGAGATTTATCACAGGAGCTAACCCGGACGGTTTGTTCATATACTAGTGATCCATACTTCAGGGCTAATATTTACAGAGTTACCAAAGGAAATAAAGGGTGTGGACCTAATAACGAGAAACAAAAGAAGACCCTTCTTAAAACGAGATATGTTTTTCGATGTGGATCTTAGAGACTGTTTGTAAAACAAATCTTAAGAACAGCCAGATTTTTTAGCACCAAGCCTTTGTAACATTAATCTAAATTATTGCACTGTAAATCAGAGCTTCACTAATCTCTGGTAGTTGTTCATAGTCGAGAACTAAATGTCGGTATTCTCAAATAGCAGAATAAATTTGAGTATATGGGGAGATGATATCAAATCCGGTAGCGCGGTTTTCCTGCACGGTAGACCACAGTAGGGACGTTCCATGGAACTTCCCTACTGGGCGCGTGATTGTGACGATGTGGTTCATCTCAAAACACTCTGACCCAACACAAAGGATCATATTTATGACAAATTCTAAATTAGAAATAAAAAATATATTCATTACTATTTTGACATACGCAATAGTAGAGTATCAAGCCTTGTGAAAACTGAAGTTGAAGTCATTTGCGCTCTCATCAAACTACTCTCACAAGTCAACCGACACGAACAACTAGGATTATTAAAAATTAGAATTGAAGAAGGAGACAGGAGACAGGAGACAGGAGACAGGAGGAAAATTACTTATGGATTCGCTCCCCCAAGTAATGCGTGAACACCCCCGTTGACGGTGGGGTATTAAACCCACAAAGAAAATGATAAAAAATATATTCATTACTATTTTGACATACGCAATAGTAAAAAATCACATTCTCACAACAGTCAATCAACATCTTTACCAGATGGCAGGAATATTTTCTTGTAATATATTAGTAATATAAATAATACACCGAGGCGATCCCTCTGAAAAAAAGCGATCAAAAGCCCCAAGGATCTTCTTATATAACTTTTGAATTTTAAATTTTGATTTGAATGGATAGAAAAACAGTAGAATCAGGATTAATATTACTTGCCCTGACAGGTTCTCAAGCTTACGGTACTTCCACACCTTCATCAGATTGTGATTATAAAGGCGTTTTTATTGCTCCCAAAGATTATTATTTAGGTTTCAAATCTGTTGAACAAAAAGACCGAGGTTGGGATGAACCAGGAATAGGTTTATATCCAGTATTAGATAATGTCAAAGATTGTGTGGTTTATGAGTTAATAAAATTTCTGACCTTGGTCTATAACAACAATCCCAATATATTAGAAACTCTGTGGTTAGATTCAGAATTTTACTTACATTTATCGCCAGTCGGAAAAAAGCTAATTTCCTATCGTCAGGCATTTATTTCCCAGAAAATCAGAGCTTCTTTTGCGGGCTATGCTTACTCTCAAATTAAACGAGTGGAAACTCATAGAAAATGGCTATTAAATCCTCCAGTAAAAAAGCCAGAACCTCAAGATTTTGGACTGAATGAAGATAGCTATCGGCCTTTAACCAAATCAGAAGTTAATGCTTTTATGGAATTCCTTTATATGTTGGTTAGAGACTGTATTGAATTTTTAGAACCAACTCAGCAACTACGAGATTTGTTGTTAGAAAAAATTGATTATAAAGCGATTCTTAAACAGCATCCAATTTCTGAGGACTTATTACCAAAAGTGCAAGAATATACGCGAGCAAAAAACGATTTTATTCATCTGTTGCACTTAACTCAAGCTTATCGGCAAAGTTTAAGTCAATGGGAAGCTTATTGTAGTTGGAATAAAGGTAGAAATTTGCAACGGAAGGAGTTAGAAAAAAAGTGTGGATATGATGCCAAGCACATGAGTCATTGTATTCGGTTATTAAGAATGGGAATTGAAATTTTGCGGGAGGGGGTGCTTTATGTGAATCGGAAAAAAGTGGGAGATGCAGGGTATTTATTATCGATTAGAAATGGGGATATTGCTTATGAAAATGTCAAAAAATTAGCTGATGATTTGTTTGATGAAATTAAGGAGATTAAAACTGAATTACCAGAACAAGTAGACTGGGAATTTTTGAATCAAGTTTGTGTAGAGTTGGTGGAAATGGCGGGAATTTTTTAGGAGTCAGGAGTCAGGAGTCAGGAGTCAGAATGAATAGTTTAGTCTATTTCTTGTCTATTTTTTGATGTAGCCATAATTTCTAGTTACTGACTGGGCAAATAATCTAATTTTTTTTGGAAAAACTATAATTAGGGTTTGCTGGATAAGTATACATGGTAAGGGGAGGAGTCAGGAGTCAGGAGTCAGGATAAATAGAAATTATAGAGGAAATAGCAGGAAGAATCGTCCCTTGATTTTTCTGCCCAACTCTTGACCAAAATCCTAAATTTTTGAACTATTACCACCTATAAACCTTGCACTTTTTGATACTTAAAAAGGAACTTACCTTTATATGTAAAGACTTTTAGATTAGATCGGTAAGCCCTAATTATAGAATTATAAACATACAGCAGATTCTACTAAGCATAAGGTACTACTGTCGCGGGCAAGATGCCCACACTACAAACATTTAAAAACTACAAACAAAAATTTTTTTATCACTTATTATCCGGACATGATATAACATCATAATCTTTGATTTGATTTAGGATTCTTATCCATCTAATTAAACAACTGAAGTTGAAATAAAATGCTCTTTGTAAATACACAAAAAATTCTCCGCATGAGCAGCTCCTAACTGTTGAATTTCTGGAGGGAAAGCATCAAGAGGGGCAGTCTTTCCTCTTACATTGAATTTTTCAGCACCAGCCGACGTTCCTTGATGAAGGTAGACTATAGTGGGGTATAACTGTAACCACATACCCAAGCGTTGAGCTACATCATAAGTTGTCATTGCTCCCAGACCCTTAACCCGATTAGTAACAGATTCTACCCAGTCATAAAGTTGCTCGAAGGTCTCTAAGGGAGGTTGTAGGCCATCTGCTAGTGAAATTCTCAATCCTACCCCTAATTTAGAGGATACTCGACGTTGATGAGAGTGCATTTTGCCATCTGGAAACCTAGACATTCAAGCTCTCTCTAAAGCACCTTCCCAATTCAGACTTTTATCACCCCACCATTGTTCTTGAAAAGTATAGTAATTATCGTAGTATTTTTAGATAATCTTTCACCAAATCTGAAAGAGTTTTTTCTGAGGAGTCAGAGATTTACTATTGCATTGACTTGAAGTTTTTACTAATCTTTTTTTTTCGTTGTAGCAGTCCATAATTGTAATCACAATAACTGTATTTCTACAATTCGGTAGTCCTGTAGATGTAGTAATATTTATCATTTTCTTTGTGGGTTTAATACCCCACCGTCAACGGGGGTGTTCAAAATTACTTGGGGGAGCGTAGACGCGGAGCGGCAGGTCGTTGACTATCCTCATGTAATTTTCCTCCTGTCTCCTGTCTCCTGTCTCCTGTCTCCTTCTTCAAAAGTAAATCCCTTTCACTATCAGAAACAAAACTACAAACATCAATACTTGTACACCACTACCTACAATTCTATAACAGAAGTTATAGAATTATTGAAATAGCTTAATATAGTATCCAGATAATTAGTTATCGTATAATTTAGTAGTCAGTAGAAAGGATAAAATGAAGGATGAAAGTGGAAATTATCTAGGGATATTCCGACATTTTATATCTGCATTGAATGTAAGTATAGATTGCGACAACTGCATAACCGAATTTCATATTAAGAGGCAGATTTTATTATTATTAAATCCCAATTCACTATCAAGTAAATTAATATAGAAATTCTCAATTATTTGGGATAATTTTCCTTTTCCCTGTTGAGCGAATAATTAAACTTTAAAGTCTCTGATTTCAATAATAAATCCGATATTCCGCAGGTCTAGCTTGTAGTTTCAGGTATTTATTGCTCAGATTTTTACATGATAGGAATTACGAGCAAGGTTTAAGTATAAATACATACTACATTAACTATTGACTATAATTCTTAATATTAGAATCTGTGTTCCACCATCTTCGTGGAAAAAGGTACTGTAGTATGTTTGTCGTGCGGAATGTGGGATAAATAAATCAAAAAAATCCTTTTCACCAATCCTATTCATTTGAAGGAGAAGGAGAAGTAATTATTAATTATTAATTGTTGAATTAATCATCTCTAGTAAAACTAGATTTTTCCCGAACTTCCTCTAAGGTTAAAGATGGTCTATTTTTTACCTCTGGGTCAGCTCCCACTTGAATCAATAAATCTGAGAATGCAACTTTTTTATTAAAAGGCCGAATAGCTTTAATACTCACACCTGAACTAATTAATTTTTCAGCAACTAATTTAACATCTTTTATACTTACTGCTGAACCAAACCAAATTGAATTACTAGGCAGATCCACTACTATAGTTGGTAAAAGTATTAACTGATAATCTAAAGTTCTTAAAGCTTTTTCAACTACTCCATTGTCAACATCCTTAGGAAAATACTCAACTATCACAGAGTTTTCCTTTTTTTGATAAAAATTCTCCCCTAAAATACTTAATTCATTTTCCAAAACTTCCCGATATACTCTCGGTAAATTCCTACTCATAGAATTAGTTTCAATTCCATATCCTAAACTCGTCCATGTTCCAGATAATAACCGCAAAACTCGGTCTAATTTTCCTTTTCTTAATAACCCAGGAATATCTGCTTTCCAATATTTGCGATCGCTTAACCAACCATGTACAACAGCATCCTGATATTTTGGCTCAAAACTGTAAGATTCCCAAAACATAAACCAACCACGTTGAGGATGATAACGTCTTGCCATTAGATACCAAGTATTTGTTAACATTTGATATCGTCCAGCTGCAGTGCTACAATTCCCTTTATTCGGACCAGAAACGATGGTAATACACCAGTCTGGATGTTTGCTCAAATTAGATACATTTTTACCTGTATAAACAACATGATAAGGCCGAGAATAATTAGACTCGCTAGCTGAAATAGTTCGCATTAATGCACGAATATAAGGATCTCCACCTTTCATTGCTAGTTGAGGCCATTTATCTCCACCATTGTAATTATATTTATTAGGAGAAATTAATTTAGTTATTTCCTGTTTACTTATGTTTGAGTTCCCCTTAAAAATTTGGAAAAACGAAATAAAAGAGATGATAAATATAGATATAAAAATTAAACGTTTGAAAAGCATAAAACGACCATAAGAAGACCTTGACTTCTTTCTTCTGATAATCTTAGGTTTAACCGGATGCATCTAAATAATAAAGGAAAGATTTTCAATATTTTTTGGAAGCTGCCTACTATGAATTTCATGTAGTAAAGTTTCCTAATCAACCTCTAGTTTAACCTAATTATTAAAAAGTTGCGCCCCTTTTTTTTTAGTACAATAGCTGATTTTTTTTATAATAATTACTGTATTAAAATAATTCTAAAATGTGCTATGCCATAACTTATACCAAGTCTAGTAGCATCGGTATTTTCATTAATAGACAATGGATAATTACCCCTCCCTTTTAGGGAGAGGATTGACTAAAAGGAAAAAATTTATTTTTTCCCCTTGAAAGGGGAGGCTAACAAAGCTGAATTATTTAATTATTAACTCTTCGGTAAAGGTAAGGAAGAAGGAAGAAGTAACAGGGAAGAAGACTTTAGTTATCTAGAACAGAAGACTTAAAAGTCCAAAAAAACTTAAATTTTTTGTAGATATTCACCCTTTGGTTCACACAAACGATACCAGAGGACATGATATTAAAGTTCATCTTGAATTATTACCTTCAAACTATAGTTAAAAGACAGAAATAAATAAGTCTTCCCAAGATTTTTCTGGTGCTTCTTCCTGAGTAACAATTTCCACAATTTTATTACAAGCTGCTGATTGAAATATCGCCTCCACAGAAACTTGTGCTACCTTAGTTCGAGGAATACTACCTTCAAATAAGCGATCGGCAGATTCCATAACAATAGGAAATTGATTATCATCATTTTTCAGACCGCCAGGGCGAACAATAGTATAATTCAGACCACTTTTCTGAATATATCTTTCAGCTTGTTTCTTCCAGAATAAAATTAGCCAGAATAGATTTAGGGGATGAAAAAATTTAGACACACATAGGGATGAAACTAAAATAAAACGATCAATACCTTTCTGTTTAGCAACATCCACTAAATTTTTAGTTCCTACATAATCCACTTGATATGGACCAGTAAAGTCAAAACTGGGTTTAGCACCCGTAGCACATAATAGTACTGTGCTATCTTCAATAGCAGCGTAGAGACCTTGAGAATTCAGGACATCCCCCATTACCAACTCTGCTTCTGGAGGCAAAATTTCTTTAGCTGTTTCTAACTCACGAACCAGAGCTTTTACAGGAATATCTCGCCTTACTAACTCTTGTACAATACGACGACCTGTTTGGCCAGTTGATCCAGCAACAAATACTTTCATTTTTCAATTTATATTTCTATATTAAAGTTATAAATTCTAACAGTTTTTGACTGGAAGTCAGTAGTCAGTGGTCAGAAGGGAATTTTATAGATAGGGTCTTGGGATAGCTAGGTCTCTCTAGTTAAGAGACAACTTGGGTTTTCAAATCCCGATCATCTTTACTAACTCTCAACTTTAAAGATAAATATAAATTCTGGCGTTGGTGAATCAACCTATGAAACCTAAATTTGGCCAAATATGAAATGCTTTTCAGTTCATAGTTAGGCAATGGCCATTAAAGCACAATCATAACCAAAATCACCAACGCCTAAATTCTTTGTATAGCAATCCTAAGTCATTTGTGATAATTTTATTCTTCGGTGTTTCTCCCATACCTGTTTCCTGTTCCCTGTTTCCTGTTCCTTATTCCCTATTCTCTAAAATCTACAATATCTCACAACTCAAATAAGATTGCTATATAACTAGACAGTGCAAAGTTCTGGGAATAACTATTGCTAGTCAAGGGTTTCACGGACTCAAGGTTAAAAATTCTCCATTTACAACAGTAGGTGCTGTAAACCTTTCCCAGTAACACTTTCAATCTTGAGAGCCAACTGTTTTTTAGCAGAACTTTGTACTCTCCAGTATATAAACTAGATAGCAATTTGGAAATCCTCAAAATATTGAATATAGTGTATATATATATACACGGGAGAATAAATCATGGATCACAACTTGGCAGGACATCAAACTTTAGAGATGGACAAAAACTTGGTTAGTGATTTCTATGCAAGTGCAACAGAAACAGACGTATCGGAAACTAGCTCAACTACCTGGTTTAAGACAAAATATAATGACTGCATGAAATTATATGCAGATGTAGATACTGTAGCAAAGCACTTTGCGTCTCATAGAAGTTGGTTTTGTCAATGCGCTCATCCGATGAAAGTTGAGCCTCTTGGAGAAAATGGCTATGATTTATCGCTCGGAAAATTTGGTTCTTTTGGATACCAGGTTGAAGCTAGAGTAGGTCTGGAATTGGTACCACCAGACTCCGCAGGAATATATAAAATTATATCTATTCCAGTGCCTAATTATACACCTCCTGGATATCAAGTAAACTTTCAATCAGAAATGAAGTTGCTAGAATTACCCACAGAGCAGTTTTTTAGTCACAAAGAAATTCAAAAGTTAGGACTGCCTCCTGTGATGACTGGTGCAAAATGGGATTTAGATTTGACCGTCAGTGTAAAATTTCCCCAGTTTATTCAGAAAATGTCCCCTAGTTTGATTCAGAAAACTGGCGATAGTTTATTACTTAAAGTAGTACAACAAGTATCTAAATGCTTGAGTCACAAAACTCAAATAGATTTTCATACCACTCATAACTTGCCATTTCCCAGACAAAGAAAACGCAAGTAAAGATATGGAACCTGAAAATCAGGGAAAAATTTAATCCCCTGATTAATTTCAAGACCAGGGCAACAGACAAGCAGGCAGCAAAGATAGAGATTTATAGCTCGCTCCTTAAATAAAACCACTCTGAAAGGATTAATAATTAAAAGTAAACGCAAAGCATATAGCATTAATCGTCAGTATGTTAGAGCGTCTAGGTCGTTATTGACCAAAAAATAGGGCCTCAAGCCTCCCCTTTCAAGGGGATGAAAAATAAAGTTCAATATTTCAATCCCAATACTTTCCTGCGGAATGCTGCGCAAACAGGCAGAGAGAGGTACTGATAACTGATAACTGAAATGACTGCCACCACCGACTAATTGTCGGTGACAGCTAAGTGTGAAACGTGGAGAATCGTGGTTTTAACCCAACTCGGAACATCCACTTAGAATCTCTCGTGTTTTAACAGAGAGAGAAATCAAATATTGCTAATAATCCTTAACAGAATTTGGACTCCCGTTACCGCTTGCCAGCTAAAAAGACCAAGAATTGACACATTAAGAACAATATGACTGTAGCGAGCCCAATCTTGGCCTTTCTGCATAAAAGGAGTTAAAGACGCAGAGATAGCGATCGCTCCTGTCATGCCTAACCCGGCTAAGAGATGAGGGCCAAAAAATAATTTTCCATTATTGATATAAGTGACGGCCATTCCACCAAGAGACCCTAAAACCATAAAAGCTAAGAGAAAGGAGCCAACTTGGTGATGTTTGATTTTAAATTTAGCAAATTCTTTTTTCTTTTCTGTATCTGTAGCAGTTCTACTATTACGAACTTTGATACCGAGATATAAGGCGTAAATTGTCAAGGCCAATAGTATCCACATAATGGCGGGATGAAAAAAATTGAGCCACGGTTTAATAGATTCTAGAATTGGCAGGTTCATAATTAATCTTCTCTCTGGGATTAGTAAAAAAACTTCATAAAAGTTAGCATAACAGCAAGTTAATCTTATGTGATCTTAAAAACGTAGATTATGGTTGTCGGTATGGCTTCGCAAAAAGAAGAAATTTTCTTAGTCCAGGCTGTTAAAAATGCTAATTTGGCCCAAGTATGTACCTTGCTGGCTCAAAATATTGATGCTAATGCTCAAGCTCTAGATGGTACAACGGCTTTAATGATTGCTGCAGAAAAGGGGTACGTTCAAATAGTCTCTGCTTTACTAGATAAAGGCGCTGATGTCAACTATATAAGAAAAAAATTGGGTGTTACAGCTTTGATGTTAGCTGCAGCTCATGGACGGGCGGAAATAGTAGAACTTTTGCTAAGTAGGGGTGCTGATGTCGATGGCAAAAATGATGATGGTAGTTCCCCACTAATGGTTGCTTCAATGAATGGTTATATTGCAGTGGCCAAGCACTTAATTGCTGCTGGAGCTGATGTTAATGTAGTGGATAAAGACCATGATACGGCTTTGGGTTTAGCAACGAGTCAAGGTTATCAAGATGTGGTTAAGGTCTTACTAGATGGTGGGGCGAGGGTAGATGAGTCTACTTTATCTATAGTTGCTGATAGTAATTATGCAGAAATGAGAGAAATTTTGATTAATCATGGTGTGAATGTAAATACTAGAAATTTACAAGGTAAAACATGGTTAATGCAAGCAGCAGAAACAGGTAATTTACCTGCTGTAAAGACTCTATTAAAAGCTGGTGCTGATATTAATTTTAAAGACAAAGATGGAGAAAATCCACTCATTTTAGCTGCTGACCTAGGTCATTTAGAAGTAGTAAAAATTTTGTTAGAAGCAGGGGCAGATGTTAATATTAAAAGTAGAAATGGTGGTACAGCTTTGATGGCTGCTGCTGCAGAAGGAAATGTAGCGATCGCTTCTACTTTATTGGATGCTGATGCTGATGTTAATTCTCAAGATTTAGAAGGAGAAACAGCTTTAAGTTTTGCTGTAGTAGAAAATCATACTGAAATGGTCAAACTACTGCTAAATTATGGGGCAGAAATTGTTACTAAGAATCAAGCAGGTGATACACCTTTATTTGGGGCAATTTTTCATGGTTATACGGATATTGTATCAATTTTATTGAACAAAATAGAAAAGCAAAATTTGACATCTTTATTGAATAGTAAACATCTTGGAGAAACAGCTTTAACTTTGGCAATATGGCAAAAACATCAAGAAATTATTAATGTTTTGTTAGATGTAGGAGCAGATGTTAATATTCCTGCTCAAGGTGGTTCTACTCCAATGATGAAAGCAGCATATCAAGGCGATATTGAAACATTAAAAATATTATTAGAAAAAGGAGCTGATATTAATCTTAGAGATGATAATGAAGCAACAGCTTTAATGTGGGCAGCATATCAAGGTCATGCTGAAGCTGTAAAACTATTAATTGATTATGGTGCTAATTTGAATGATAAAAATCAAGGCGGTTGTACGGCTTTAATGCTTGCAGAATTTAATGGTTATCAAGATGTTATTAGGTTGCTAAATAATGCTGGAGCTTGAAGAAGATTTTCATTAATTGATAATTGATAATTAGTAAGCATTCAGCCCTCAGCTATCAGCTATCAGCTATTGCTTTTATCACTCACTAAAAGCAATATTTAATTAAGCTAGAAAAATCTGGCTAAAAGTCAGCTACCAAAGTCTATATTCATTTAAACCTCGTTCTTAAGCACAAGGTCTTATTGCTGATAGCTGATGGCTAATACCAAATTGATAAATGTTTGCTACAAATAGTTAGGGTATTTATTATAATTTCCTAGGTCATGCTCCGCAAACAGAATTTAGAATTTAGAATGCAGAATTGATAGATTTAATACTATTTTTGATGTTGCAAATTACCTTTTTCGTGAAACAGACTTTATCTGAAAGTCTTTTTATGGTGCTTATTATTCGAACACATTCTTTTTTCAAAATAGTATAATAGCTGAATGCTTACGATAATTAGGGCTTGCTGATTAAATCTAAAAGTTTTTACTGGCAAAGGTTTCAGCCTTTGCAGGTACTAAGGGAGTACCAGCTTTTAGGTAATTCCAGTTCAAAAATCTAGGATTTTGGGCAAGATATGTGGTATAATAATCTTGGGAAGATTCTTCTGAAAAAGACTTTTTCAGCAAACCCTAGTTCTTGTAGTCATTGCGACTGAAACGGACTGGAAGGAAGCAATCTCGGGCAACCTCTGAGATTACTTCTCTTTAGGTAGCTGCAGACGGCTTTTCAACTGGATTCTAATATGATACAGCGTTTTCCATTGTTATGAGGTACACCCCGAAGCGGGCATCTTGCCCGCACTACAATGTTTTCACCATTTATCCTGTACCTCATTTGCTCGAAATCTGCTGTATATTCTCCGGCCTAAATGCGCCAATATCCTCCTGCGGTTCAGAATTTCTGGTTCGCTGACGCAAAGCTACCCTAATACCAAGTCCACTTAACTGTATTTCACGCCAGAACGAAAATCATATTTTTCTTGTATATCCCAAGGAGAGCAGGTGGGCGATACGGAGAATTTCCTCTGGCTGGGCATCTTTTAGCTGTGCTTTTAATGATTCATCTTTTTTTACAGCAACGATAAAGTCCATAAGTTGTTGCTTAGACATTGAAAAAAAGACCTTTACTAAATTTCTAAGTTTATGTGCCGTAAAACTTTCTAGGCGTTGCATAGTAGGAGGAATTGTAGGTTCAAAGAAAGAGAAAGTAGAGGAAGTCAAAGATGGGATTTATCTGTTCCATAAACATTTATCCTTTGATTCAGCAACGCCAAGATTTTAAAACAAAACTTTTTTAGAGCTAGATTTTTGAACCTACCCACAAACAAGCACTAGGTTTGCTCTGTAATACTAATAATCTTCCCGCCACTCCGATGAATATTTTGTACAAATGTGGACATCTGAGTATATTTGATTGTCAGTTCTTTCTTGCTGAGGTGGTTCAGTCTAGCTGGTGCCTTAGAGGTAGAGTAAACAATGCGAAAACGCTTGCCCGTATTGCCATAGTTAGCTCCATTTCCTTTAGTTTGAAGTTTAACAGGAGTTGGTAAATTACTAGCAAGAGAAGAGAGCAATTGAGAACAACTATCGTTATCATTGGTAGCAGGTCCACCTAACAAGGAAAATATCCGATTAAAGGTGTCATTTTTGAAACCAATTTGGGAAGTCATACCATAGGGATAAGGGACAATCCATTCTCCAAAAACTTCGTTATATTCTTGACTATCAATATAGGAATCAATTTCAGCTTCGTATCCCTGTTCATTATAGATTTGAACGTGCTGAGAAATCTCTGTTTGATCTTGAGGGGCACGACCTAGTAAGTGCTTGTAGTTTAACTCAATAAAGCGATATTGATTATTACTATTAAAGAACAGAGATTGATACAAGCTAGATTGAGCTACTTTTCTCACAAATCCTCTAAAACTAATTTCTCCATTACGCAGTTGAGACTCAGCACTTGAAAGACGATCGCTTTCCATTATGTATTGATTGCCCAATACCTGCTTGTAAACCGCCCTAATTACCATCTGTACATCTTCTTCAGTGGCATTGGGACGGAGTTCTAAAGGGGCAACTTCAAAGGCATCCATACCTAGAGTTGCTAATGTGGCTAACTTTTCCATTCTATTTATACTTATTGAATTTATTGACATCCTCCCGACGCTGCTCTACCAGACAGCGCGGGATTCCCATCCATCAATCAAACAGACAAATCGCAGCTTGAAAGATTCAGGGCGGGTTGACACCTCACTGAAAAATGCTGGCAAAGCCAGTCTAACACTTCCTCCGTTTCCGTTTAACTTCTCCGAGTGCCCCTCGGCGACTTGATTGAACAGTTACAGTAATCTTAACCTTGATTTTTGGTTAAGCAATATTTGCATATTAACAGATTATCTGTAAAACCGCTCTTATTGATTGGCATTCATCCCGGCGCTCCCCTGCGGGAGAGCGCGGGTATAAATGCCAACATTTAGATAAATGTTTGGTTTTTATCTTATGTTCTTGACACTCCATTGGCTAGAAAATCTTAATAAATGTTTACTTGTTTACGAATTATTACTTTCTTACTCAGAAAGTGAGACAAAACAGACCCTCTTGTTAGAAACTTTAATCCAGAGTTACAGAAAATAAATTTTTAAGGAGAACTCAATGTTAGATGCTTTTTCAAAAGCTGTAGTTACAGCAGATACTAAAACTGCTCCTGTTGGTAGTGCAGAATTAGCTAGTTTGAAAGAATTCATTGCTCAAGGCAACAGACGTCTTGATGCAGTTAACGCTATTGCTAGTAACGCAAGCTGCATGGTATCTGATGCTATTGCTGGTATGATCTGCGAAAACAACGGATTAATCCAAGCTGGTGGTAATTGCTATCCTAACCGTCGTATGGCTGCTTGCTTACGTGATGGAGAAATCATTCTACGTTATGTTACTTATGCATTGCTAGCTGGCGATGCTTCCATCCTTAGCGACCGTTGCTTAAATGGTTTAAAAGAAACTTATATTGCATTAGGTGTACCTCTTCAATCTACTGCTCGTGCTGTTCAAATTATGAAAGCTCAAGCTGCAGCTCACATCAAAGATCAACCAAGTGACGAACTTGCAGGAGCTAAAAAGCGCATAATGGGTGCTACTGTAACAGAAGACCGCTGTGCTAGCTTAGTTTCTGAAGCAGGTGGCTATTTCGATCAAGTAATTGCTGCTCTAAGCTAATTCCTCTGAGAAAGTCTTGCCATAACCGACATAGGTATCCAAATTATTGGCTTTTCGGTTGTGACGATTAGCCAAACAAGTTTTAATTCCAATCTAATCAAGTCAAACAAAAAATAGAGTTTAAAGACATGAAATCAGTTATTACTACAGTAGTTTCCGCTGCTGATGCAGCAGGTCGTTTTCCTAGCAGTTCCGATCTAGAGTCCGTACAAGGTTCTATCCAACGTGCAGCAGCTCGTCTGGAAGCAGCTGAAAAGCTAGCTACCAATCTTGATGCAGTTGCTCAGGAAGCTTATAATGCTTGCATCAGCAAGTATAGTTACTTGAACAACCCTGGTGAAGCTAATTCAACACCAGTTTTTAAGGAAAAGTGTCTCCGCGATATCAAGCACTATATGCGCTTGATCAACTACTGCTTAGTTGTTGGTGGAACTGGTCCTCTCGATGAGTGGGGAATTGCTGGTCAGCGTGAAGTTTATCGTGCTCTGAGCTTACCTACTGCACCTTACGTTGAAGCTTTAAGCTTTGCTCGTAATCGTGGTTGTGCTCCTCGCGATTTGTCTCCTCAAGCTTTGACAGAGTACAATTCTCTCTTAGACTATGTAATCAACTCCTTGTCCTAGGAGTATAGCAATTTAGGCAAGATTTATAGAACTCTTGCTTAAAACTTCTTTCTTTCTAGAACTGTGGGACTCTCAGTTTGTTACTTACCTAATAATGGGTGAGCAACTAACCAAGAGTCCCTTAGTTTTTCTTCTAACGGGACTTACACAACTTTTAAGCCCAAATATAGCCTCAACTCTTTCTGTGAGAAGAAAATACGTCACGATTATTAGCCAACCAATCAAAAAAAACGGGGTTGCACATTATGGAATGATATCGCCAAAAATTGGTTTAGATTTTGACTAAAAATAACCATTAATTAATCATTCTAGCAATTGATTAATCCACAATCCAATTCAATCAAAAATATCAAATCATTCGTTACTGTGCAACACAAAAAAAACGGAAAGATATAGCTGTACGAAAAGCGTACCATTGCATCAGTAAATGTCTTCAAATGTTTATTCTCCCATTGCCTTTGTAATCCTCCAGTTAGCTTATGCCAAATGATCAAAGTATAGGTATAAAATACTCTCGATCAAATGGCGTTCTAGACTCCATTTATCTGTTACTTGATATTCTTTTAATCCCAACCATCATCAGCGCTTCTCGGTAAAAAAACTTATATCCAGTGTCTGTTTGAGTAGCTATTTACTATCCACTCAAATGTCACTTTTGACGGCTCGACAAGGCTCAAAAGCTTACTCTATAGGTTCAGCATTGAAGGCGAAAAAAACACTATAAACCTTGACTAATAAGGGTTTTAGCCATTTTTTTTGGCGTTGCTGAGTGGTAATGATTTTGAGATTAACTTTGGGCGCAAAACATCAGTTTTTCAATTTTACCTTCAGCGAATAGACATCTCCAAGAATCAAAAATCAATATCTATATCCCAAAGAAATTATCAATTCTTTCCCCTCTAGGGAGGGGGAGGGGCGAGGGGTGGGTTCCCTACAGCAAAGCTGCCTACTCCCTACTCCCTATGGGTGGAGTAGATGTCTAATTATCATTACATTTAAGCAACGCCATTTTTTTAGCTTAATTCCCAACAACTCTATGATTATTAGTGAGGGTATAGTTGAGGCATAGAACTCCATTCCGCGCTCCGCGACAGCTCAACTATGAATTGATTTATTATTCAATTAAAGAGTACTAACAAAATTTATATTGGATCAATTTAAAAATTTTTAGTTATGAAATAAATTCTGAGAGATCAAAAATGCAAATACTTAATGCGTAGTTTGTAAATAGCTGCAATCACAAAGATATGATAATTTTTCCATCTCCATTTAATAGGTAATGGTTCACAACATTTAGCTAGATAGACTTGACCATTTTTCCATATTCTTCTCTTTTTCTTTCCTATAGCTGTCCTAAATAGATTTTGAACAAATATTAGTTATCTAAATACTGAGGGTTACTTCTCTTGATATGTAGCTAATGCTCATATTTTATCTAGGATGGCTATATTCCTAAAAATCCTAGAACGAAAAAATATTTCCACTATTAATATTTCCGATGACCACTTATCCTTCATATTTATTTAGCAAAACTACAGCATAAGCAGCAATACCTTCTTCTCGACCTACAGGACCTAATTTTTCATTAGTAGTAGCTTTTATGCTGACTTGATCTGCTTGTAGTTCTAAAGTAGCAGCGAGGCGCGATCGCATTTCTTTGATATGTGGCTTGAGTTTAGGACGTTCTACTACTACTACTGAATCAATATTACTAACTTGCCAGCAGCTAGCATTAACTAAATGATTGACACGATTCAACAATTCTATACTATCAGCTCCAGCCCATTGTGGATCGCTTGGAGGGAAAAAATGGCCAATATCACCCAAGCTCAGGGCACCCAACATTGCATCCATAATTGCATGGGTCAGAACATCCGCATCGCTATGACCAACTAATCCCATTTCATGGTCAATTTTGACTCCTCCGAGTATTAGAGGTCTTCCAGGTCCTAACTTATGGATATCGTAGCCATTACCTATGCGAAGATTCATTTTTCTAACTTATACCTTCAATAGTAGTTTGTTATTAATTAGGACTTACGCACCTGCAACTTATTTTCGTCCGAAGCGACCCACAGGGTTTGCGCAGCAGTCCGGAACGGAAAGCAATCTCAAATCCTAGTTTTTTGTACCTCATCGTAAGTCCTAATTAAATTATTGTATAGTATATCTTGACTGTACAAAACTACTTTTTTTTATTAACTTTATTGTCAGTAGAGGTAAGTTGTGGAGATTATATTAACTCAACAAGTGCTATTAACGGATAATTTTTTTTTAGCAGAAGACGAGGGAGAAATTTTTTTAGTTAACTCTCAACAAGAAGGTGAAGATTTTATTTTGGATGATATGGCAGCTAAAATGTTATTTGCTTTAATAGGTTCTGGGTCTATTCAAGAGGCTTATGAGGATTTATTAGAGGAAGAGCAGGTAGAGCCAGAAGTACTGAAAAATGACTTATTAGAATATATCAGAGATTTAACAAATGATGGAATTGTCAAAGTTATCGATCAACAAGATAATTTATCTTTGGCTGAAGGTTAGTAGGGAATAGAAGATAAATTGACATAAATCTGCTCTTTTTATACTTTATGGAAAAGACTAAATAGGGCTTTATGAAAAAGCACTTGTAGTATTACTTTTTTTTGGTATTCTGAAAATAAGAAGTTAAAAAAATTACTTATGAATCAATTTTTTTATGAGACTACAAAGATTTTTTATACCTGTAAATAAAAATAGTATTATTTCGTCTATAATATTCAGAAACTTATATCTCAATAAAAATTTATGCAAGTAAGTAAAAAAATAAGAAAAGTTGGCTCCATTGCAGAAATTTGGGAGTTTCAGACTACTGGCAATAAATCTCTACATACCACTATTGAGTTTAAGTCTGGAGAGGTTATCAGTAATTTTAGCCATAAAGAAATACTCGATCGCCCCAACTATTTAACCGTCTAAATTAGCGATAACCAACATATTATGCTTGATCCAGAATTTTTGCAATATATTAATCATAGTTGCAATCCTAATGTTTTTTTCGATACTCAAAAAAAGGTAGTAATTGCCCTACGAAACATCGAAATTGGAGAAGAATTCACATTCTTTTATCCATCTACAGAATGGTCTATGGATCGAGGATTTAATTGTATTTGTCAAAGCGAAAATTGTCTGGGATATATTCAAGGATCTGCTCATTTACCCCTAAATGTGTTAAAAAAATATAAATTGTCAGACTATATACGGCAAAAGCTAGGAGTTGAGTGAAGAATTAACAATCTATAAATCCTTTACATAAGTAATTTTTGTGAGGATTTATTATACATAAAAAAATCACCTCTGCCATCTTGAAAATTGTGTTAAGTTGACATTATAAATACGATGTTAGAAATAACACTAGCTCAGACTCCTGAAGAAAAAGAAGAAATTTTCAAATTGCGCTATCAAATCTATGTAGAAGAACTGGGATGGTTTGAAAATTGTCCAAACTATGAACCGAACCATAAACAAAAGAAAGTAGAAGACCCATTGGACTTATATGCTAATCTATTGATGGCTCTTAATCATAATGAATTGGTTGGTACTACTTAGATGCAATTATACTAAAAACTTAGACTCAGAAAATTTAGACATAGATTACTATACAAAACTCTATCAAATGGAAAAAGTAGGAGATGCACATTCTTTATATACATCAATTACTGGTAGATTTATGGTTAAAAGTAATTTTAGAAGAAATGGTATAGGTTTAAGAATAATGCAAGCATTATACAAACAACAGTTGCTAGATGGAATTAAATTTGATTTTGTAGATGCCGAAGCATACTTAGTTCCTTTTTTTGAAAAACTAGGCTATCAAACTATTGATAAAATTGATTATCAAATGTATGAAAGTAGTGTACTAATGGTATTAGATATACCTAATATAAAACACCATCAGCAAGTTAAGTAGATCGACAAAATAACTAGATTTTCTGGCATTGGATAATTGCAGGATGATTTTGTCAGAAAGCAGAAACCATAATCCCCGTGTCCGGTGTGTCCGGTGTGTCCGGTGTGTCAGCCGAAATCATCCCAGTATTCAGCAACGTCGATGTTCTAGAGGTCTCTATTATTTTTCAGTAAATCTGGGCGACGAGATTTTGTTCTTTGAATCTGTTGTTGATAACGCCATTCCGCTATTTTTGCATGATTTCCAGATAGCAGAACTTCTGGTACTTTCCAACCACGAAAATTAGATGGCCGAGTATAATGAGGATAGTCAAGTAATCCAGATTCAAAACTTTCGTAGGCTAATGACTCAGCCTTACCTACTGTTCCTGGAAGTAACCTCACTACACCATTAATTAAAGCTAAAGCTGGTATCTCTCCACCTGTAAGGACAAAATCTCCTAGAGATACTTCTCTAGTAACTAAATATTGTACTCTTTCATCAATACCTTCATAATGACCACAGATTAAAATAAGTTGGTCATAGTCTATAGCTAACTGCTTAAATAGCTGTTGACACATTGTTTCTCCCTGGGGAGTTAAAAGAATAACTTCTCGTCGCGGTCTAGTTGTTAATGACTCTACAGCAGCAAATATAGGTTCTGGTTTTAACACCATTCCTACTCCTCCACCATAAGATTCATCATCAACTTTATGATACTTGTCTGTGGTATAATCACGAGGGTTAACTAAATTAACCTTGGCAATCTCTTTATCAAGGGCTTTCCCTAACAAACCTGAACTTAGGGGTGTTGTAAAAAAGTCTGGAAACAGAGTGATAACATCAAATTGCACAAAACTTAAAAAGTATACTTAGAGTGTCTTAAAAAATTTAGAAATTGTTGAGATTAATCTTTATTTAGACTATGCTAAAAGTTTACAAGTTAATCCAGCCAATTGAAATTTAGATTCTCACTAAATCAAATGATTTGTTGAAAAATTCAATAGTTAGCTGGGGACTTGCAAGGTTATAAGATAGTCTACTATTATAACAGATTATTGAAATTATTGAAATTTAATGCGTACCTGCTGTCCAAGACTAATAAAATGATACAGTTAGAGTCTCAAGCTTCAAAACTAGATATATTACGTCCGACAAAAACAACCATTATGGTAATCGGAGGGGCGGAAGATAAAGTTCATGGAAAAGAGATTCTACAAACTTTTTTTAATCGTGCAGGAGGAGTAAATGCCAGGCTAGCAGTTATCCCTTCTGCCTCTAGAGAACCAGGAGCACAAGGAGATAGATACCGCAAGGTTTTTGAAGAAATGGGTGCTGTAGGTCTGAAGATATTTGATATCCGGGAAAGGTATCAGGGAGAAGACCCAAGATGGTTAGAATCCTTAGAAGATTGTACTGGAGTCTTTATGACTGGTGGAGACCAACTGCGTCTTTGTTCCCTACTTGCTGAAACACCTTTGATGGATGAAATCAGAAGTAGAGCTATAGATGGAAAAATTGCTCTAGCTGGAACAAGTGCAGGAGCAGCAGTAATGGGACATCAGATGATAGCAAGTGGTGGTAGTGGCTCATCCCCCAATAAGTCCTTAGTTGATTTAACAACTGGCTTGGGTATATTGCCAGACCTGATTGTAGACCAACACTTTCATAATCGAAATCGTATGGCCCGTTTATTGAGCGCCATTGCTACCCATCCGGACAAAATAGGTATAGGTATAGATGAAGATACCTGTGCATTATTTGAAGGAGATAGTCAAATTCGAGTAATGGGTAAAGGTACAGTGACAATTATAGATACTACAGAAATGTCATATACAAATGCTACGAAAGTAGATGTAGCAGATCCTTTGAGCATATCAAATTTAAGAGTACATATAATGTGCCACGGCGATGGCTACGATCTCCATTCCCATACCATGAAACCAGGGCTGTCTGAAACAATTATGCCTCTTGATTAATTAATAGAATTTCTGATAATTTACTAAATTCGTGACTAATGTGTTGTGGTAGATTAGTAGCTTTCCTAGTTGAGTGGACATAAAATCTAATTTTAAACTGAAAAGAATGTATTTTTTGTAAAACAGAATAAAAAGCCCAAATTCTTCCTTCTACCATCAAAGGATTATCAAAAAAACTGATAAATTTATTTATCAGATATATATTTTTCAAGATGGAGAAAGGATTAGTGCAGCCTGAAAAAAAGTTTGTATTAAACAGTTTAGCAAATGGTGTGAGCTGAAATTCAAAATAAAACCGCCATTGCTTCTGTAGATTCTGAGCATAACCTTCAAATCCTCCTATGAAAATCCTCAAACTCCAGACATTACGCGGTCCAAACTACTGGAGCATCCGCCGGCATAAACTGGTGGTTATGCGTCTAGACTTAGAAGACCTGTACGAAAGATATACATCTGATATTCCTGGCTTCTACAAAGGATTAATCAAGGTACTACCAGGTCTTGTAGAGCACTATTGTTCCCCTAGAGTCAGGGGCGGTTTTCTCAGTCGTGTTGAAAAAGGGACACTAATCGGCCATGTCATAGAACACGTTGCCCTAGAACTTCAACAACTCGCCCAAATGCCAGTTGCTTTTGGTCGGACACGGGAAACATCGACTCCTGGAATATTTCAGGTAGTAATAGAATATGAACATGAACCAGCAGGTCGCTATGCTGCACGAGCAGCGGTGAGACTTTGCCAAAGTATTGTTGAGACAGGTACATATCCTGCAACCGAATTACAGCAAGATTTAGAAGACCTTAAGGAATTCAAAAGTCAGGCAGCTTTAGGGCCAAGCACAGAAGCTATAGTCAAAGAAGCAGAAGCAAGAGGTATTCCCTGGACTCAACTAGGAGCCAGATTTATGATTCAGCTTGGCTATGGTATAAATCAAAAAAGAATCCAGGCAACCCTAAGTAACCAAACAGGGATTCTTGGTGTAGAACTTGCTTGTGATAAAGAAGGCACAAAAACCATTCTCAAAGATTCTGGAATACCAGTACCTCGTGGTACAGTTATTCGCTACTTTGAAGACCTTCAAGATGCCATTGAAGATGTCGGAGGCTATCCCATTGTAATTAAGCCACTAGATGGAAATCATGGTCGTGGAATTACTATTGATGTGAGAAACTGGGAAGAGGCAGAAGAAGCCTATGATTTAGCTAGCAAGGCTTCCAAAACAAAAACAGTAATTGTAGAACGTTACTATACAGGCAAAGACCACCGAGTATTGGTAGTAAATGGTAGAGTTGTAGCTGTGGCCGAACGAGTTCCTGCCCATGTAATGGGAGATGGTAAGTCCACGGTGGCAAAACTGATTGAAGAAACTAACCAAGATCCTCAAAGAGGAGATGGACATGATAACGTTCTGACTAGAATCACCGTGGATAAAGCTGCTCTTGGGATTCTTGAAAGACAAGGATATAGCATTGATTCAATACCAAAAAAAGGAGAAATTTGCTTTTTAAGGGCAACAGCTAACCTCAGTACTGGAGGTATAGCAGTAGACCGTACTGATGAAATACATCCAGAAAATGTCTGGCTATTGTCCAGAGCTGCGAAGATTATAGGTCTAGACATAGCAGGTATAGATGTAGTGACTGAAGACATTTCTAAACCTTTGCGAGAAGTAGAAGGAGTCATAGTAGAAGTTAACGCTGCCCCTGGTTTCCGGATGCACGTCGCTCCTAGTCGGGGTCTACCTAGAAATGTGGCCGGAGCAGTAATAGATATGCTATTCCCTGGGTCTAAAAATGGCAGAATACCAATATTTTCAATTACTGGCACCAACGGTAAGACAACTACTACACGCTTGCTAGCTCACATAATGAAGCAGACTGGAAAAGTAGTGGGCTATACTACTACTGATGGTACTTATCTTGGTGAATATCTAGCAGAATCAGGAGATAATACTGGACCTCAAAGTGCCCATTTAATACTCTCAGACCCCACTGTAGAAGTTGCAGTCTTAGAAACAGCACGGGGTGGTATTCTGCGTTCAGGCTTGGGTTTTTCAGCTTGTGATGTAGGAATGGTATTAAATGTAGCTGCCGACCACTTGGGTATTGGGGATATAGATACTGTAGAACAACTAGCTCAACTCAAAAGTGTAGTTGCTGAGTCAGTAATGCCTAAAGGATATGCCATTTTGAATGCTGACGATCCATTGGTTGCTGCAATGGCTGAGAAAGTCAAAGCTCAAGTTGCTTACTTTTCAATGGAACCAAATAATCAACTTTTAGTTAAACATACAGAAGCTGGTGGTTTGGCAGCGGTTTATGAGAATGGTTATATTTCAATTATCAAAGGAGATTGGACTTTAAGAATTGAAAAAGCAGTTAATGTGCCAATCACAATGGCAGGTAAAGCTCCATTTATGATTGCTAATGCCCTTGCAGCTTGTTTGGCAGCTTTTGCTCAAGGGGTGAAAATAGAGCATATTAGAGAAGGTTTGTCAACCTTTGTGGCTTCGGTGGATCAAACACCAGGCCGGATGAATATGTTTAATATGGGTGATTATCATGCTCTTGTGGACTATGCTCATAATCCTGCTAGCTATGAAGCATTGGGTGGATTTGTCAGGAATTGGCCAGGAAAACGGATTGGTGTAGTTGGTGGGCCTGGCGACCGCCGTGATGAAGACTTTGTTTCTCTGGGTGAACTAGCAGCAGATATCTTTGATGAAATTATTGTCAAAGAAGACGACGACACTAGAGGAAGACCTAGAGGAAGTGCTGCGGATCTAATTTCTCAAGGTGTCAAGCAGTTTTTGAATCAAGCTCAAGATTCTGATTCAAAAGCTACTTATGAATCAATTCTAGATGAGACAACGGCTATTAATACAGCCTTAGATCGTGCCTCTTCTGGTGGCCTGGTGGTAATTTTACCAGAAAGTGTAAGTCGAGCTATTAGTTTAATAGAAGCTCGTAACCCTGTTCAGGATCTTGAATTACCTGAAAGTAGTCGAACATCCTCTAATTCCTCAGAAGAGTTAAACACTTCGATTGTACATTGAGTTAAATATCTAAAGGAAGTAAGAATAAATAAGTAATAGTTGATTCAGTCAAAAAAAATTTAATCAACTTCCTTCGATTTAAACTTCTACTGAAAAAGGGGTTGAAAGTTTTCAACCCCTTGAACTTTGTCAAAATTTGTTAGTTAGTATCTGAAAACTGGAACATCAATTTTCTGACAGTACTACCCTGAAAAACAAAACTGTTTAACTTCTATAATTCTATCGAGTAACTGCTGCAAATTTAGCGAATGTAATGTAGAGAAAAGATATAAGTAATAAAGCCAAGAATACTCTCATCTCTACTATAGAGTATACTTAATAATCTTATATCCTTGTTAACTACAAACTGTTGGTGATTTTTAATTGTTTTGTAGCCTTGAACTACATTAGACCAAGTTGAGAAAGAATACTTTGACCTGTGAAGTATTCAGTAGCTACACCAATGACAAAGCCTAACATTGCCAAGCGACCATTCCAAGTTTCTGCAAATTTGGTAAAACCTAGCTTTTGATCTTGAGTTTCCATGATGATTAACCTCTAATTAGTGTAGTTAAACGTTGGTAAGTACAACAGAAAAGTTATTGAGAGCTGATTTTTAAACTTAGCTAAAACCCTTATGTAATCTAACTCTCAGGGATTTAAGTATTATTGGAATATAACTCCCAAAACCCTTGTATTGCAAGGAATTCAGCCTCTTAATATTTACTTGATAAATCAGCTCTCAAAAGGAACAATTAATTATATTAAGCCAAGTTGAGAAAGGATACCTTGACCTGTGAAGTATTCAGTGGCAATACCAATGACAAAGCCTAACATTGCCAGGCGACCATTCCAAGTTTCTGCAAAATCGGTGAAGCCTATTTTTTTCTCTTGAGTTTCCATGATCATTAACCTCTAATTAGTGTAGTTAAACGTTGGTAAGTACAACAGAAAAGTTACTGAGAGCTGATTTGTCAACTTAGCTAAAACCCTTAACTCCCAAAATCCTTGTATTGCAAGGAATTCAGCCTCTTAATATTTACTTGATAAATCAGCTCTCAAAAGGAACAATTAATTACATTAAGCCAAGTTGAGAAAGGATACCTTGACCTGTGAAGTATTCAGTGGCAATACCAATGACAAAGCCTAACATTGCCAGGCGACCATTCCAAGCTTCTGCAAAATCGGTGAAGCCTACTTTTTTCTCTTGATTTTCCATGACCATTAACCTCGTTTGATTTCAAGCTTATGTAATATAACTTAACGCAAAAATTCAAAGATGACAACATTACTTAATATTTTGATTCGTCATTTTTTTCGGTAAATACAACAGAAAAGTTATTGAGATAAAATCTGAATAATAACTATACCCAAATGGTTGTGGCTGGGACAAAGTGAAAGGTTTACCCAGCATTAGGCAAGGAAAGCAATCTCCTAAGTTATTGAGATTACTTCCTATTATTGCAATGACGATATTCAGGCAAATGCTATATGAGAAGGAACAATTAATTACATTAAGCCAAGCTGAGAAAGGATACCTTGACCTGTGAAGTATTCAGTGGCAATACCAATGACAAAGCCTAACATTGCTAGGCGACCATTCCAATTTTCTGCAAAGTCGGTGAAGCCTACTTTTTTCTCTTGATTTTCCATGACCATTAACCTCGTTTTATTTCAAGCTTATGTAATATAACTTAACGCAAAAATTCAAAGATGACAACATTACTTAATATTTTTATTTGTCTAGACAATTAGTAGATGGACTTCTATGTTGAATACAAATTTAATCTGAAGCTGCATATAAATAAGATTGTAAGAATAATTGACTGTAGCTTAATGCAGATTAAAGACGGATAAATTAATGAATTTCATAATTCTATACAGCCTCATCTGAAATTGCTATTACTCCGATAAAATAATAAGTATACTGATGAGCGATCGCCGAATCTAGTCTCACATAGTATCTCTACTTATTGTCATGGTCAGTGCCACGCCAAAATATTTTTGCCAATCTATAAATTCATAATTTTAAACATCAATTATAAATAAATTGATCGGAGAAAGGGATCAAAGTAAAAAAATTCTAGTTTACTTTATACCTAAATTAAATATTTGATCTTAGACATTTGGTGCAAACTAAGTTTTTGCCCAGGTATAACAAGGGTTTGAGATTAATGATCACCAGAGGTCTATTGAATAGATATAAAATCATATCAATTAGTAAAAAAAAATCAATAATTTATAGGTGTGTAGTTAGTGGTTTATATATTATGCTGTATTTGATATTCTATATAAACTAGAATTATGAAATATTTATAGCTAATCAATTTTGGCAAATATGACAGGATTTATTGAGGTAAAATCATAGTCAAATCAGAAAAATACTAACAGTTTTTTTGAAAATTTTCAATGTATTTTCAATGTATTGAATAAGTATCAATTAATATTAACTTAATGCTATCAGAACTAAATTTGGATCAAAAAAAATTGATAGGACAACAACACCATTAAAGCTACAAATAGGTGTAAACTAACTATTGAGTCCGATCGCAAAGTAATTCTTCGACTAAAGTAGCCATTTTGTCTGTTATGAATTTTTGGACACTTGTATTTATACATATTTTAGAAAATTTATACTAGCAGTGGCCTTAGTTGAGAAGACGAAAAAATTTTAGTAGGAAATAGAAAAAAATATGGAAGGTTGTACAGTTACGGATCTGAAGATTGACAGCAAAAAAAACTGTTATGTCCTTGACGCTGAAGCTATGCGACAGATCCAGGAAGAAACAGCAGTTTCGACAAAATTAGAACCAGGGATATATGTAATTAGAATCCGTAGTGGTTTGTTTGGATACCGCAACGATGAAAATAATGTTGGTGAACCCATGGTTATGTTGTGGATTTATGGTGGCAAGTTCATTAATAAAAAAACTAACTTGGAGGTTGAAGCTACTTGGTCAACTTTGAATGGTGATGACGATACATTAACTTTAGAAGTAGTGCAAACAACAAACCTTTGTGCTTTTTTCTTCGATAGTTATATTGATGATAATCAAGGAGAATTGACAATTTCTATAGTTAAAATATGAATTATTTTTTCTGAACCAAGAGTCATAAATTTCAAAAAGCACTATTGCTTTATTTTCACTTTACATATAAATAATCAATACTATATTGATCAAAATATATGTATTTAGATTGAAAAAAATCTCAGTCAAAAGCTAACTGAGGATGTAATTACAAAAATCATTCATAAGGAAGTTAGCCTTCAGTTGGGAAAAAAATAAACTGTAAACTTATTAGTAAAAAACTAATAGCTGATAGGTAAATTATATTCAAGTTGAAGGCTAATTACTAAAGGTTAATTTAACCATATTTTGTCAACCTAAAAGCCAGATAAAAATGTCTTCATCTAGCAAAAAATTATTTCAAATATCAGTAGTATTGCTAACGTTAACTGCTACTCCCAAGCCCTTAGCAGCTACTAATATATCTAATACTATCCTAGCTCAATCCGTCAACTCAAATACTGTCTACTCATTACCTGAATCCCTGCCAAGTGGTACAAAAATCAGATTACATGGCTCTAATAGTATGACAGTCATTAATCGATCGCTAAAACAGCGTTACGAAGAAAAATTTACAGACGCTCAAGTTGAACTAGCAGCAGGTAATGCCAGTGAAGTATTAGAAGCACTCCGAAAAGGAGAAACAGATATAGCCGCAATAGGACGTCCATTAACTGCTCAGGAAAAAGAGCAAGGATTAGTTGAAGTTCCTATTGAGCGTGGCAAAATTGCTGTGATAGTTAGTCCTGAAAATGGATTTTCAGAAAATCTCTCATTTGAGCAATTTGCCAAAATACTCCGGGGAGAAATCACAAACTGGTCAGAAATAGGTGGGTCTCAAATCCCAATTCGCTTTCTTGATCGCCCAGAGTTTAGTGATACCAGAGAAGCTCTCAAAAGTTATGAAGTGTTTAAAAAAAGTCCATTTCAGACAGGAAGTAACACTACTCAGATATCTCAGGATGATACAGCAGCAGTCATAAAAGAACTTGGTAAAGATGGAATTAGTTATGCGATCGCCGACCAAGTCATGAATAAGGGAAATGTTCGGGTCATTCAGATGCACAAAACCCTACCGGACGATCCTCGTTACCCATATTCTCAACCCCGTAACTATATTTATAACAAAGATGCTGCTCCTCCAGAAGTTCTAGCATTTATGGGTTTAGTTACTTCTAAAATTGGTCAAGAAGTTGTGGCAGCATTAGCTCAAGAAGGGGAAACAGAATCTACTATTTCTCCTGGAGCAGCAACGACAAACAATTCAGATACTCAAACTGAGACAGCAGCAAACTCACCAGAGGTGGACTCAGGGGAAACAGATGCTGCTATTTCTCCCGGAGCAGCAACGACAAACAATTCAGATACTCAAACTGAGACAGCAGCAAACTCACCAGAGGTAGACTCAGCAGCTCCGGGGGCAGTAGTAACAGCACCCAGTCCAAATACTTCCACAGTCAATGAAGCAAACTCTTCAGAGGTAGTAGATTCATCTAGTCCTGCTCAAACTGAGACAACACTACTACCAAATGATGCTAGTCAGGAAATAAAAACAGAAACAAAAGGATTCCCCTGGTGGCTCCTTTTTCTGTTAGGAATTCCTTTACTAGGAGCCTTAATTTGGGGACTACAGAGAGGGCGTGGAGGTGATTCAGCAAAAAAAGATATAGAAACTGCCACTCCAGTTGATGGAAATGAAAATAAAGAGATATCAACACCAGAAGCAGGGGTAGATACTACAGATACACCAACAACTCCCGTTGATGGAAATCAAACAACTCCAACAGATGGCATACCAATAGCACCAATAGCAGGAGGATTAGGAGTCGCAGGATTATTAGCAGCATGGGCAAATCACTCCAAAAATAGTGAAATAAATCTCACAGCACAACCAAATCAAAGTGGATTAGCAACTTGGTCAGTTCCACAAGCAGACAAAGATGCAGCTAAATCCCATGGAGGTCAAGAATATCAACTGCGGGTTTATGATGTCACAGATATAGACCTAGATTCACAACCTGCTCCAACTGTGCAGCAGTATGATTGCTCAGAATCAACTACAAACAAGCAAATAGATTCTTTAGTACCAGAGCATGACTACCAGGCAGAAATAGGTTATGTAACTGATGATGGTCAGTGGTTAAAGTTAGCTCGTTCTGAGAAAATCAGGATATCAACACCAGAAACTGTTGCTCCAGTGGATGGAGATGACAGTACGGGAATATCAGTACCAGAAGTAGGGGTAGATACTACAGATAAAGCAACAACTCCCGCTGATGGAAATCAAACAACTCCAACAGATGGCATACCAATAGCACCAATAGCAGGAGGATTAGGAGTCGCAGGATTATTAGCAGCATGGGCAAATCACTCCAAAAATAGTGAAATAAATCTCACAGCACAACCAAATCAAAGTGGATTAGCAACTTGGTCAGTTCCACAAGCAGACAAAGATGCAGCTAAATCCCATGGAGGTCAAGAATATCAACTGCGGGTTTATGATGTCACAGATATAGACCTAGATTCACAACCTGCTCCAACTGTGCAGCAGTATGATTGCTCAGAATCAACTACAAACAAGCAAATAGATTCTTTAGTACCAGAGCATGACTACCAGGCAGAAATAGGTTATGTAACTGATGATGGTCAGTGGTTAAAGTTAGCTCGTTCTGAGAAAATCAGGATATCAACA